>JAFSXO010000075.1 GCA_017444045.1 bacterium
AACGTCGTGAGACAGTTCGGTCCCTATCTGCTGTGGGCGTAGGATATTTGCGGGGCTCTGTTCCTAGTACGAGAGGACCGGAATGGACAGACCTCTGGTGAACCGGTTGTGATGCCATTTGCAGAGCCGGGTAGCTATGTTTGGATCAGATAAACGCTGAAAGCATCTAAGCGTGAAACTGGCCCCAAGATAAGATATCCCACCCCTTCGGGGGGTAAGACTCCAGGAAGACGACCTGGTTGATAGGCCGGATGTGTAAGTTCCGCAAGGGATTGAGCTAACCGGTACTAATAAGTCGAGGACTTTGAGCTGAATGATTTCATATTTGGGTTCGTGGACTTGATCTTGCTTTTTGTGATACAGGTTGCTTTTGCTTTCAATGGTCTCTAGATTGTCTTGACAAGTATAAAATTTCCGGTGGCGTTAGCGCTGAGGTTCCACCTGTTCCCATCCCGAACACAGAAGTTAAGCTCAGCCGCGCCGATGGTACTGCACTGGCGACGGTGTGGGAGAGTAGGTCACCGCCGGGATTCACATATTAGCCCTGGTCTTTATGGCTAGGGCTTTTTTATTGCTATTGTTTGCTATTTAAGTATAATACTGATATGAATCAAATGGTATTGGCTGCCAAAATTGCTGCGATTATTTCTGCTATTGCCACAGAACTCTTGAAGCACTTCGGCTATGGTGGTATTGCTCAGCTTACCATGATCGTGTTTATGTGCCTGTTTGGTATTTTGATTAAGTGCGCACCGAAAAGTACTTCTTTTTATTTTATTTTTGGTAGCGTATTGTTTATTTTTTACGAATATTGCACTTTGTAGATAGGCGCATATGGCAAAGCGGCAGAATAATGACGACAGTTTAAGTCTGTTTGACGATTTTCGTGAGCGCCAGAGCTGTGCGCCCCCGTCTGATAAGGAAGGCGCGGTCTTGGAGCCCTTGGCCGCGCGGATGCGGCCGCGCACCTTAGACGAATACGTAGGCCAGCGCCATTTGGTTGGCCCCGGCCGGGTGCTGCGCCATCTGCTCGAATGCGACCGTCTGCCCTCCATGATCTTCTGGGGGCCTCCCGGTACCGGCAAAACCAGCCTGGCCCGCCTGATGGCCACGCTCACCAAGGGGCATTTTATCGCGCTGTCTGCGGTGACCGCCGGCGTTGCCGAGGTGCGCAAGGTCGTGGCCGAGGCCCGCGGACGCTGGGATCTGTCCAGGGTGCGCACAGTGCTGTTTTTGGACGAGATCCACCGCTTCAGCAAGTCTCAGCAGGACGTGATTTTGCCCCACGTTGAAGACGGAACGATTACCCTTGTCGGTGCAACTACCGAGAACCCATCCTTTCAGGTTGTGGGTCCCTTGCTTTCGCGCTGCCGCGTTTTTACGCTCTACTCCCTAAAGCCTGAGGAGGTAGTCGTTCTGCTGCGCCGCGCTCTGCAGGACGAGGAGCGCGGCCTAGGCCGTCTGAAAATTACCGTCAGCGACGAGGTGCTGCAGGCGCTGGCCAGTGCCTGCGGCGGCGATGCCCGCGCTTCTCTGAATGGTTTGGAGGAGGCCTGTAATTCGCTGCAGCCCGATGAGAATGGCTGCCTGGTGCTGACCCATGAGCATGTGGCCGAAACGCTGGGAAAAAATATCGCGCATCATTATCGGGCCGGCGAGGGGCATTACGATATTATTTCGGCCATGATTAAGTCCATCCGCGGCAGCGATCCCGACGCTGGCCTGTACTGGCTGGCGCGCCTGTTGGAAGGCGGAGAAGACCCTCTGTTTATCGCCCGCCGTTTGGTTATTCTAGCTTCTGAAGATGTGGGGCTGGCGGATTCAAACGGTCTGACTGTGGCCATGGCCGCCCAGCAGGCTGTGCATTTTATTGGTATGCCGGAAGGGTATTATCCGCTGGCGCACGCTGTATTGTATCTGTCTTTGGCTCCTAAATCCAACAGCGTCGGTATGTCCTACGGCAGGGCTTTGGAAGCGGTCAGAAGCGATCCCGGGGCGGCTGTTCCCCTGCATCTTCGCAACGCCCCTACTAAGCTTATGGAGCGTCTTGGCTATGGGAAGGGATATAAATACGCGCACGATTTTCCCGAGCATTACGCCAAACAGGATTACCTGCCCGAGAGCTTGCGGGGACAGCGTTTTTATCAGCCCGGCAATTTGGGCATGGAGCGGCGTTTTGCCCTATGGCAGCAGCATCTTCGCGGGGAGGACCAGGGCTCAGGGCAAGGTGAAAAATGATGGCGCTGCGAACGCGCAATAGTTCGTGGGGCACTCACAATAATAATCTGCGCTTATATAAAAAATGACATTATCCCCAGACGTAGAAGCAGAATACTCATGAGTTAGCTGATGGATGCGTCAGCGTATTCATCGCCTAAGCATAACGACATAGTTCACATATAAGGAGTTAAGCACGTGCCGCCAACAGATGAGGAAATGAGAACGCACGAATTTAATGAAGAGGAATTTCACCGCGCTTACTTTCTGTTAGCCGTTTATGCGCATGAGTTAATCAGGCGGCAGGAATATATGCCCGAGTCTATTTGGCGCGGCCAGATGAAAGGCAGTGATGATTTTGATGAAACGGTCGCTGATTTAGTTGCCAGAGAGCTAGTTCTGAAGGTAGATATAAGCGACGGTTCTGTGGGTTATGCCATAACCGAATCCGGCCAGGCTTTGGTTTGGCTGTATTCTGATGTGATCCGCGATGTATGGAAAAAGAATATGAACGGCGAAGGCGATGCGCTGATCGATTATCTGGTTGCCAGTTTAGATGCCTATGCCAATGAGGTGCGCCAGCAGGCCATTGCTGCCAGAGAACAGGAAAACGCTAGTGGACAGGAGGCCGCCGAGTAAAGCAGGCGTGTCCTGACGGCGCTGCAGTGGAATTATATGCTAATAGGCTGTCATTTGTCCTCCTCCCGTGGCTTTATGAGCATGGCGCATACGGCTAAGTCCATAGGCGCCAACGTATTTCAGTTCTATACGCGCAATCCTCGCGGCAGTGCGGCTAAGGATATCGATCCCCAGGACGCGGCAGATTTTGTGGCCTGCCAGCGTTCAGGGGAGATAGGGCCGATAGTCGCTCACGCGCCTTACACCCTGAATGCCTGTTCCGACGATCCGTCCAAGCGCGCTTTTGCCAAGCGCACTATGGCCGACGATCTGCGGCGCATGGAATTTGTGCCCCATAATTTTTACAATCTTCATCCCGGCAGCCATATGGGCCAGGGGCTGGAGACCGGAGTTGCCCAGATCGCGGAAATGCTCAGCGAGGTTATGAAGCCGGAGCAGACGACGACGGTGCTGCTGGAGACTATGGCCGGCAAGGGACGCGAGGTCGGTTCGCGTTTTGAAGAGCTGAAAATGATAATCGAACGCACCGCGCTGGGTGAGCGCTTAGGCGTGTGCTTTGATACCTGCCATACCTGGGACAGCGGCTATGATGTCGTCGGCTCCTTGGAGGCGGTGCTGGAGGAATTCGATAGGGTTCTGGGGCTGGAGCGTTTGCGGGTGATTCATCTGAACGACAGTATGAACGCCAGAACTTCACATAAAGACCGCCACGCGGTGATCGGCGCGGGCAAGCTCGGCGAAGAGGCTATTGTTCGCATTATTAATCATCCCAATTTGCGCCATCTGCCTTTTATTCTGGAGACCCCGAATGAACTTGAAGGCTACGCCCGCGAGATAGCTTGCCTGCGCGCGCAGTGGCACGGCTAAAGCGATGGCATTGCAGAGAAATAGCTTTCCTTGGTTCTTTTTAATGCTTACTGTCCTGCTCTGCGCAGTGGCGGCGGCATTTTATTTAAGAGCCTCCTGCCCGGGCCTTTTGGCCGCGCGGCAGAATTTGGTTATAGCTACTGCAGATGCTTTTGGAGAGCTGGATCCCGCCAAGGCTGTGTCGCTGGACAACAGCCGTTCCCTGTACAGCGTTTATGAGACGCTGGTGCGCCCCGGAGATCGACCCGGGCAGGTGATACCCTGGCTGGCAGAAAGCTGGCAAAGCCAGGAAAATGGGCGGATCTGGATTTTCAGCCTGCGCCAGGGCATATTATTTCACGATGGCAGTGAGTTTAATGCCGAAGCCGTGGTAAAAGCTTTCAGCCGCAGCTGGGGGCAGGAGGGCATGCGCAGCGGCGCATACGCTTTTCACCGCGCGCTTCTGAGCGAGTGCGGGCATCCTCTTCTGCTAAAGGCTAAGGCCTTAGATCCTCATACTGTATATATCGAGCTGCGCAAGCCGTTGGTGGATTTTCTGGAAATACTGGCTTTGCCGGCTCTGTCCGTTACTGCTGTACCTAAGCTGGCTAACCAGAATACCGATCCTGAAAAAGCCTGGCTTGTAGGCACAGGGCCCTACTTTATTGATGAGTGCTGCCCTGGACGAAGGCTGGTGCTGCAGCGCTTTGAAGGCTACTGGCACCATTCTCCCACCTGGAAGCGTTTGGTATTCCTGCACACAGCTTCGGCGGCGTTGCGTACGCGCCAGGCCGAGCGCGGCGTTGCCGATGTGTCCTTCGTAGTGGGCAGGAATGGCTTGGAGCGTCTGAAGGCTGTTCCCGAGGTTAGGCTTTTGCCCCATCCTGGCCGAGCCTATTGGAGGCTGGTGCTTAACTGTGCGCGCTGGCCGTTTAGGGACATTCGCTGCAGGTTCGGTCTGCAGTACGCTTTTGATAAAGGCGCTCTTGTGGCCAAATACCTGGGGACGCAGGGCGAGGTCGCGTATACCTGCCTGTCTGCAGACAGCTGGGCATATCCCGACGGTTTGGGCGAAGCGAAATGCGATTTGGCTAAAGCCAGGTCTTGGTTTGCCAAAGCCTATGGCAAGGACTTCGACATTAATGCCGAAGGGCCTGAGCTTCTGTACGACAGAGACGCTATGGGCGCCGAAGACTGTGCGGAGCTGCCCGATGAGCTGGCTAAAGAGCTGAGCCAGACTGGCCTGACGGCCAGCGTATCTGGGGCTGGCAGCGAGGATTATCTGCGGCGGCTGGCTACGGGGTCTTTTCAGATGGCTCTGCTGGTAGGAGAGCGCGGCGTAAGCGATCCCGATGTTGAGCTTAGCAGACAGTGGTATGACGGAGTGGCCAGCGTAGGCTTGGTCAATACTGCCAATTATTCCAGTGAGCGCTTTATTCAGGCCCTGAACGAAGCGCGCACGGTATCCGGGGATGACGCAAGGCGCAAGGCGTACGCCCGGGCTATTAATTACCTTAAGGAAGGTGCCGCCGAGGTTCCTCTGGCGTGGTCGGCTGTCGTCAGCGCCTGCCGCAGCGATATCATTGGCATTGAGGTGAACCGTCTGAATATGTTTGACTTAAGCGAGGCGAAAATTGAGCCATGAGTGAAGCTGCTGCGGCGGAGCAGAACCTGAGGTTCCAGCAGAGCGGCGAAGCTTTTGCTGCTCTGCGCAAGATTTTTATTAGAGATTTTCCCGAAAAGGGGTCTGCTTATTGTCCGCGGGTTCCTATTGCGGTAAAATTACTGTTAGAGGGCTTCCGCAGCTTAAGGGAGCGGAGCCGGGACGCTTATGGTGTTAGAGGCGGACTGGCGCTCATTTAGGCGGCCTTAGCTAGGTGCGGGCGCGGCAGCTTGCTGCTGTTGTATCAAGGTTTATAAGTTAGCGATCAGGTGGAAGGCTAGTAATGGACGATCCGGTTTATGTTGGACGCTATCGCGTAATAGAAGAGTTGGGCCGTGGCGGAATGGGTATAGTTTACCGCGGCGAGGATCCTGTCTTGGAACGTCCTGTTGCCATAAAAGTGCTGCTTCAGAAGCGCTTAAATCAGAAGATGGTGGAGCGCTTTCTGCGCGAGGCCAAAACCGCGGCGCGCCTGGACAGTCCCTACATCGTTAAGATCCACGACATTGGCCAGGTTGACGATGTATATTTTATCGTGATGGAGCTGGTCGACGGCTGTGCCTTCAGCAGTATGATCGAAGAGGACGTGGTGCCTAGGCCGGCGCAGCTGCGGGAGCGCCTGGGGATTTTCCGCCAGGTTTTGGAGGCCGTTAATTATGCGCACGAGAACCAGGTAATACATCGCGATCTTAAGCCCGACAATATAATGGTCAGCAAAAGCGGCCGGGTGAAGGTGATGGACTTTGGTCTGGCCTTTTTCCAGGGGCACCACTCCCTGACGGAGGTCGGCCAGGTTATGGGTACGGCTGCCTATGTCTCGCCCGAGCAGGCGCAGGGCAAAATTACCGACAATCGCACAGATATTTATTCCTTAGGGGTCATTCTTTTCGAGATTATCACGGGAAGCTGGCCGTTTACCGCTACCAACCCGTTGGATATGTTCCGCAAGGTGGCGGAAATGCCGCCGCCGTCTCCGCGCTCAATCAATCCTACGATCTCTCTGGAGCTGGACAGCCTGGTGCTGCGTATGCTGGCCAAAAGGCCCGAGGATCGTTTTCAGAATATACGCGAGATTTTGGCCGTATACGATGCCGCCGTGGCCGCTAACTCTGCCGAAGAGGCAGTAGCTCCCATTCCTATGGTGGCCGCGCCTGCCAAGCCTCTGGCTCCGGGTGAATTTGATGCGCAGGCTTTGCTGGATTCTATCGTCTCCAGCTCTGATATCAGCAAGGAGTGGCTCGATCATATCAATTTGGAGGAGGCGCTGTCAGATACGGCGCCGGTAGCCAGTCTGTCCGCCGGTACCCCAAAACGGCCCACGCCTTTGGCTCCAGGTCCGGCTCTGCGCCAGGCGATTGACCAGACCAGCGTCGATGTAGGCGGGGCAAAGTCTGGGTCTGGGCAGGTGCCCGCGTTTGTTCCTCCCGCCTCCCTGGCCGCGGCGCTCTCTGCTTCCGCGCCTGCGCCTTCTGCCGACGGGCAGGCGGCCTCTGCTGCCCATGGCTTTGCGGCTGATCATTCCAAGGAAGAGGCGCTTCTGCCGACCCAGGCTGTGTCTCCGGCGCAGTATACGAGTGCGCCTCCCAAACCGTCTAACGGGCCAGCCGGCGCGGGCGGACTGAATAAGCCGTATGTTACGGCCGTAAAGAGCGGGGCGGTCGCCTCAAACTCCTGGATGGCCAATGTCGCCAGCGACAGCGGCCAGGGCGGCGGCCGCGTGGAGAATCTGCTCGGCCGACTGCAGCGTCAGGAAGAGCAGGTTGAGGCCATATCGGCCAATATAGGCGTTGGCGAGGAGTCGCTGTTCTGTCCAAAATGCGGAGCGGAGAACCAAGCCAGCTCTAAAGTTTGCGAGAAATGCGGCTCCACCCTGTCCATTTCGCAGTACATATCCCAGCGCGAGGCGGCCAATTATCTGGAAGAGGGCAAATCGCTTTACGAAAAGGCCAACTATAACGAGGCAATAGTCTCCCTGCTGCAGGCGATAAGCAAGGACAGCAATTCCAGCGAAGCCTATCTTTACTTGGGGCGCGCCTATTTGGAGACTGGCAATTATGGGGAAGCCCATAATGCTATTGAGCGGGCTGTCAATCTGTCTACCGATGCCCAGCCTTATGTGGCGCTGGCTGATTTCTATCAGTATACCGGCCAGCCAGAGATGGTTATTTCCGCGCTGCAGCATGCCTTGGACCGCGAGGAGATGGATACGGGCACGCGCTGCCGTCTGGCCTTTTCCTATCGCGAAATGGGGCGCCTCGATGCGGCTATACAGGAATACCGCCGGGTCGTAGAGATAGACCCTCAGCATCTGGAAGCCAATAGGCAGCTGGGTATGATACTTGCCGACTGCCAGCGCTATGACGAGGCCATTACCTACCTGGAGCAGGTCTGCTATTTAGACCCCCGCGACAGCAGTGCCTATAGTCTGCTTTCGCGCCTGTATATTCAGGCTGGGCGCATCTCTAAGGCTCAGCAGCTGCTGCGCAACGCGCTTCAGTATGACGACTGCAACGCTACCCTGCACTCAGAGCTGGCCACTCTGTATCTGGCGCAGAATCAGGGACAGCAGGCGGTTGACGAGCTGAACGCGTCGCTGGAGCTGGATCCGGGCAATACCGAGGCTTCTGCGCGTCTGGCCACTCTGCTTTATCAGCATGGCCAGGTGAGCGATGCGGTCACCCAGCTAGAGCAGGCGCTTGTGCACCATCCTCAGGACGTGAGGCTTCACCGCCAGCTTGGTGAGATATACATGCTGGCCGGCCATTTGGAAAAGGCTCTGGATCACTTTGAGGCGCTGGTGGCGCTCGATCCTCAGAGCGCGGAGCTTTACAACCGTCTTGGCCGCATCTATCAGAAAAAGCGCTACGACAGCGAATCCATTAACGCCTACCGCAAGGCCGTGGAGCTGCATCCGGTCAATTCGGCTTACCGTGAAGACCTGGCGATGGCGTACTATACCACTGGGGATCTGGAGCCGGCGGCTCAGGAGTTTGCCAAAGCGGCTCGTTTGGACTATAAGAATCCTGATTATCCCAAGGCGCTGGGAATTATCTATGTCGATCTGGGACGCTATGATGAAGCTGTCCGCCAGTTCCAGCAGAGCATAAGCCTGAATAACAATGATGCTCAGGCCCACGGTATGCTGGGCAAGGCGCTGGCTGGTCAGGGGCTGAATAACCTGGCCATTATGGAGTTTCAGCATGCGCTGGAGCTGGCCCCGCAGTGGTATTTCTTAAATCTTCCCTTGGCTCGTGCCTACGCTCAGCAGGGAGAGTACGATAAGGCCATAGCCTGCTTCCAGTCATTTATGAAGTACGCCGATAACGGCACCGACAGTGGCCTGCTCTGTAAGGCGTATGTGGGTATGGGCTATTCCTATCTGGCCCAAAAGAATTACAACCGCGCCGCCGAGGTGTTCCGCGCTGTTCTGCAGCGGGATCGCTCCGTGTCCGAAGCCTGGCGCGGCCTGGCCGAGGTGGCTCTGTCCAAAAAGAATTACGATCAGGCGCAGCAGTTCCTGAATCAGGGGCTTAAAGCCGAGCCGCGCAGCCTAAAGCTGCAGATGCTGGCTGCCGATATCCAGGGAGCGCGCGGTGCCTGGGCCAATGCCGTTTCTATTATGCAGACCGCCTGCGACCAGCATCCGCATGATCCCGATGCCTTTGAGCATTTGGGCCGGGCTCTGCGCAAAAATGGGCGCCTGCAGGATGCTATCGACGTGTTCAACAGGGCGGCACAGCGCTTCCCGAATTTGGAGGGCCATTTTATCTGGCTGCGTGGGCGCATAGAATTCCGCCAGGGGCAGTATGATGTGGCCTTGTGGTCGTACCGCCAGGCGCTGGAGCTGGTCTGCGACGACTGGCGCATTTATGTAGACCTGGGCAAGGCCTGTGTCAGTCTGCAGCAGATGAACGATGCCCAGTCGGCCTTCAATAAGGCTGTGCGCTGTGCTCCCGATGAGGAAAAGAAGAAGATTAAGAATCTTATGGCGAGGCTTAATCTGTAGGCAAAGCTGATACTGCGTAAGCGCATAGGCTGGCGATGCCATTACGTTAGGCCTATGCTGACGCGATTGTCGGCTGTTGTGAGCAGAGCAGGGCTAGATCGCATAACAGGCTCCGCACCGGGCCAATCTGAGCGCAGCTGAGCGGTAACGTCACACGCCAGTGCATCGCTAACATGCTTGCGCAGGTGCTAGCCTGATGGCATTGCTAAGGCCTGTCGGGGGAAAAGCCGCGCCGGTGACAGATGGGACAGCCTAAGGCTTAGTAGTACATTACGCCCAAGGCGCCGGGGCCCGCGTGAACGGCTATGACCGAGCCGATCTCCCCGCGCAGCAGCTCGTAGTCGCCTTCTATGGTCTGGCGGATTTTTTCTTCAAGCTGGGGCATGTATTCCGCGCATCCGCCGTGGGCCACATAGATGCGCTTTATCGGGCTGATCAGATGATCGTGCAGAGTCAGCGAGGCCAGCTTGTTGATTACCTGGACATTGCCGAAGGCTTTGTCCTGCTGCATGAGCATATTGCTTTCAAAGGTGAAGATGGGTTTAATTTTCAGCAGGCTGCCGATAGCCATAGTGGCCTTGCCGATGCGGCCGCCGCGGTGCAGATGCGCCAAGTCTGAGAGCGAGAACCAAATGTGCAGATGCGAGCGCATACCGTCTAGGTATTCGGCGATCTCCTCAGTGCTTTTGCCCAAATCGGCCTGCTCTTTGGCGGCGAGCACCATAAGCCCCATGCCCAGGGTAAGATTGTGGGAATCGTATACGCGAATGCGTTTTCCGTCTTCGCCCATCATGTTTTTAGCCTGCATGGCGACATTGGCGGTGCCGGAAAGCGAGGAGGCGATGTGAATGGATATAATATCGCCTTTGATTTTGCTGTACGCGTCGATAAAGCTCTGCAGAGGCGGCTGGGAGGTCGTAGGCAGCGCATGATCCTCGGTGATCATTCTGTACAGCTCGTTTGTGGTTATGGTGACTCCGTCGATATAGCTTTTGGTGCCAACCTGAACGTGCAGGGGAACGGAAACTATATTCTTTTGCTCTAATATCTGAGGATATATGTCGCAGGTAGAATCGGTTACGACTGTAACGGGCATGTCTTACTCCAAGGTCACCAATATCGGGTAGTGGGGCTGGCCTCCCCACAGGAATTCAACTTTTATGCTGGGCAGTGCTTCGCTGATTTTCATCAGAATGCCTTCTGCCTGGTTGGGGTCGCATTCCTCGCCGGCGATCACCACTAAGCGCGAGGCGCTGGCCGTATCGTGAACCTGAAGCAGATCGTGGACGGCGTTCTCTATTGTGTCAGTAACGCCGACCAGCTTTTTGTTCCAAATGGCCATATAGTCTCCGCGGCGTACTTCGCGTCCCTGTACCGCGGCATCGCGTACGGCCTGGGTAATTTCGCCATGGCTGAGCTTGGGTGCGTATTCGGTTAGGCAGCTGTAAGCTTTGGGCTGGCGCAGGGCGGCTATCATCTGCGAGGGGCACACGGTCTCGATCGGTTTGGCCGGAACCTGTCCGAGCTCGATAGCCTGTCTGACGGCGGCTATGCAGTTGCTGTTGTTGCAGAATACTTCGACGGGTCTGGAGGAGCCGCCATTGGCGTAGGCTGTATTTATGGCCTGCATAATCTCCTGAGCGCTGGGGTTGGCGGTCTGACCGCCGGGGATTACGGCTATGCCCCAGGCCTGCAGATAATCGCAGAAGCCGTCGCCAGACACGATAGCTGCCATAGGCGGAAGCTCGCTGGCCTTTACGGCACTCGGAGAAGGCGGCTCGACGATCACTAATTCGCCGCTTAATTCTGCAGCTGAAGACTGATGGTCAGAGTTGATACCGTGCTGGTAATTCTCAAGGCGGTGCCTGTTCTGCTCGCGCATATTCTCGACCTTGCGCTTATAGCTCTTGGCTCCGGCGGTTACCAGGCGCTCAACGGCATCGACATCGTTGGTGTGAATGTGTACCTTCAGAATGTCCTGGGTCTTGGCTATTACGATAGAATCGCCCATGGTCTGCAGCGTGGGCAGTACTTCTTCTGGGGTGAGCTCTGTGCCGTGCATTAAAAATTCCACGCAGTAGCTGTACTGGATACTGGCGGACAGGGCTTCATGCCCAGGCGTGGCTAAATGCTCCGTGTATTCGCGCACGTCATGGATATCGGTTAGCTGCTCGCCTCTGGCTATTTTCAGCATGCCTTCGTATAAATACACCAGCCCCAGTCCGCCGGCGTCTACTACACCGGCATCGCGCAGCACGGGCAGCTCTTCGTAGCTGGTAAGCAGCGTTTTGCGCGCGGTGTGGGCCAGGTTGGTTAAAAACTCTACCAGGTTGGTAACGCTGGAGGACATGCTTTCGGCATGTTCGGCCATAGTTCTGATAACCGTTAAAATAGTGCCTTCACGGGGGTGCTGTACGGCTTTATAGGCGAAGTCTGAGGCGCAGCGGAATGCTTTGGCTAAATCCTTGACCCTGGCTGTTTTAACATCGGTTAAACCGACGGCAAAACCGTGCAGGATCTGGGACATGATAACTCCCGAATTGCCGCGTGCTCCCATCAGCGCACCTCTGGCGGCAGCGTTTGCTACGTTGCTTACAGATTCATCTGATCTGATGGCGGCCAATGCGGAGATGGCACCGCGTACCGTGAGGGACAGGTTTGTGCCGGTGTCGCCGTCGGGTACGGGGAAAACGTTAAGCTCGTTTAACAGTCCCCTATGCAATGACAGCCAGCGGCCGCCGGCCACCAGCATGCGTTTGTATAGTATTCCGTTGCAGCACGTAATATCCAATGACTTGTCTTCCTATATATATCTATCCAGACCTGCGCAGCATGTCCGGCAGATAAAGTGTAACTGAATCTAGAAAAGGCGGCTTTCTATATTTGCTTAAATAGTCCTTTGTCCGATACCGTTTATGTAGCCATAGTCTTAAGCGGATGGCAGGGGAGATGTGCCGTATCTGCGACAGTGCTGAAATCGGAAGGACTCGGGAAAACGTTTGTTTAAATATCCATGTCGCCGTGTCTGTGCGTACCTGCAGTATAGCGCTGCAGTCCATGCTGAGCTTGCGGCGATTTAACTGAGCGCTTAGCGCCTAAATGCGGAGTCTTTTTCGATGGATATACTCAATGATGTTACCGGAGTCGGCTTAGGAACTCTGGTAGTTTTGCTGATCTGCTCGATAGTTGTGATTTCAATAGTGCTTGAACGCCTTTTTTATCTGCGCAATAATGTAGTAAATGCCAACTGGCTTCACGCATATATGGCCAAGTTCTTGGTCGAAGGCAATATTGATGAAGCTAAAAACAAGGTATCGAAGATCGGCGGTCTGCTGCCTAGGGTTTATGAATGCGGTCTGTCCCGTTTCGGATTGACCCAGGAGGCGGGAGAAGTCGCCATGAGCAGCGCCATTGCTGAACAGAGGCTGAAATTAGAAAAGAATATGCCCATCATCAGCACTATCGCGGTTATCTCACCCTTTATCGGTCTGTTCGGTACGGTCGGCGGTATTATTAAGACCTTCGCCGATGTGGCCGAAAAAGGCCAGGCCGGTGTGGCCGTGGTTTCGGCCGGTGTATCAGAAGCTCTGGTGGCTACAGCTTTTGGTCTGTTTGTGGCTATTACGGCGGTTATCGCCTTCAACTATTTCAAGGCCCGCATTAGCCGTATCGTCGCCGAGATGACCAATGCCGCGTCTCATCTTTCGGAGATGATGGAGCTGGTGCGCAACCATGAGCCCTTCCCCGAAGACCTTACCACCTTCGATGTTAAATAGCTTCGCCATATAGCGTCGGCAGGTGAAAGCGGGATACGCTTTCTTCTGCTCAGCTTCTGCTTAGCTAAGCGGCTTGGCCCTTCCTTGTGTCGAGCGAGAGCGCTGGCTGAGCTTTTGTAAGCTTTATCTGAATTGCGAGTTTGAATTGCGAGGTTATTATGGCCATTTCGTCAGGACAGGAGGAAGAGCAGGGCGGATTTAGCGACATAAACGTTACGCCGCTGACAGACGTTCTGCTGGTGCTGCTGATTATTTTTCTGATCACCGGCAGCTCGATTACATCTCCTTCTCACAATATCGCGCTTCCAGAGGTAATAACCAAGGAAAAGGCCGAGAATGCCAATGTGGTTATCGATGTCGATCCGCAGGGTGATATTTACGTTGGCAACGATAAGCTTGAGGTAGAAACGCTTAAAACTACTTTAGAGCGCTTGGCGAAGATGAAAAACACCGACCGCGTCATTATAAACGCCGACAATAAGACTCCCTACAAGTCGGTAGTGGTGGCGATGAATTCAGCCCGTAAGGCGGGGCTGATAAATATCGCTTTAGCGACTTCCTTAGACGAGAGCAAGGCCGGAAAGGGTGGGGCGGGCACTTCTGGCGTGAAGATCGTTGGCAATGATGCTGCCACCAAAGAAAGCGGCAAAGGAGGGGCTAAAAAATAGTGCTTGGACGAAGAAAACGCAAAGGCATGACACTCCCTCCTGAAGCCGAGGGCATGTCAGATATCAACATCACGCCGCTGACCGACGTGCTGCTCGTTTTGCTCATCATCTTTCTGTGTACGGCCACATCTGCCAATGAGAATGCCTTTAACATGAATCTGCCGCTGGGCTCCGCGGCGGCTACGGTAAACGTAGCCAACGATGTAGTCGTTGTGAGCATGGACCTTCACGGCAAAATTTACCTGCAGGAGGAGAAAACTCCCGTGCTAAATCCCGAGACCGAGCTGGTGCAGCGCCTGCAGCTTTATCAGCAGAAGAAGGGAACCGATAAGGTGGCGATTCGCGCTGACGGCAAGGTTGAGTATGGCAAGGTCGTGAAGGTTATGGACGCTTCTAAACAGGCTGGCCTGGAAAAGATAGTGCTGGTCGCCAACTAGAGCCTGACAGGCCTTCGCTCCTGTCCGGCTGCTCTGCTGTTAAGCTAATTTATTAGATTATAATGTCTGCTAGAGCCGCAGCTTAAGTGTTAGCTGCGGCTTTATTTATGGCCTCAGCCAGATCGGAAAAATCCTGCAGGGTTAAGGTCTCAGGACGGCGTTGGGAATCGATAGACATCGAGTTCCATACGCTTTCCCATTGCTGCTGGTTTAGCTGGGCGGGAAGCTTAAGCAGCGAACGGCGCAGGGTCTTGCGGCGTTCCTGGAAGGCGGTGCGGATGACTCTGAACAGCTGCTCTGGTGGGGCGCTGACCGGTGGCTGCCGGCGTATGGTGAGGCGGATTACCGCCGAATCGACCTGCGGCGGTGGGGCAAAGCAGCCGGGCTTGACGGTGAACAGATACTCCGTTTCGGCGTAGTAATTGACAAAATAGCTGAGCGCTCCGGTTTGGCGCGTAGCTATGGCGGCTATGCGCTCGGCAACTTCTTTTTGGATCATGAGCACGAGACTGCCGAGGCGGTCGGAGCCTGAGCATAGCAGCTTTTCTAAAATGGGCGTGGTAATGTAATAGGGCAGATTGGCGACTACCTTCCAGCTGTGCGGCGGCGCGGGCGTTTCGCTGGCATCGCTGCTTAGCAGAGCCGGCAGGTCTATGTCGAGGATGTCGGCCTTAATTAATCGCAGCTTGGGAAGTGCGGAGAGGGCTTGAGCCAGCTTCTGGTCTAGCTCGATGGCGGTTACGCTCCCCGCCAATTCCAGCAGCTGTTTGGTGATCGCGCCCCGGCCTGGCCCGATTTCCAAAACGCGATCCTGCGGGCTTAGCTGAGCTGCTTTTATTATTTTGCTGATGATATTCCGATCGTGGAGAAAATGCTGGCCCAGATAACGTCCCATGCTCAGTGCCTCGCTGGTGGTATTGCCCAAAGATTCGCGTCCATAGCCTGTGTCTCTGCCGGCGGTTGGCCATCGCCTGTCGCTGCCCGGGCGGGCTATGGCACTGGGGCTGCCTTGAGTGTGTTATAGTCTATTATCGCTTTCTGCGCAAGGGGCTGCTGTTGCCCGTGTGCCACTGCGCTACAGTTGACAAACGGCATTGCGCCTGGGCTGGGGATGAGCGCTGGGGCTGCAGGCAGGTTATTAAAGGCGCTATGCGAAATTATTAAGTTTACATATATTACTTAGGTTTGGTTGTCGCTATGATCCATTCGCCGCGCAGACATTCATCTTCTGGGCAGGGTAAACATTCATTATTTCCAGGGGCTAAGGCTAAAAACAAGGATGGCCTCAATAATAAATCACCCAATGCCGATGCAGAAGAGGGCCATGCTTCTGGGGGGGCAGATGATGGCGAGTCTCTGGTAATTGCGCACGAGGATGGTTCTATCTTTAGCGATTCAGCCGATTCTCGGCCTGGCTCTGATAAGGATGATGGGCGATGCTATAATTCCGAAGAGCCGATCCCCGCGGCGCCAGAGCCGAAGCTGGATTGGGCTGGCTTGGAAGAGCGTAAGCTTGCCCTGGAGGACGGGCGGGCTACGGTATCTTCATCGCTGGCTAGCGGTGATGAAGATGAGGCCAGCGAATATGAAGCGCCTTCTCCGGCCTCAGATGCGCAGGGAATGCCCGCAGCCTTGAGCTCTCGCGGTCCCTCCAGGAG
>JAFSXO010000076.1 GCA_017444045.1 bacterium
TGGTCTATGTTAAACCGTACCAACAGCTTCGATGCTTCAGCTTTCGGAGCAGCCCGCAGCGGTGAGATGGGCCTACAGCCTCTCGCCCAGAACAACGGAGTTTCATGCGGTCAGACCAGCGTAGCCATGGCGGTAAACACACTGACTGGCAAGCATTTAACCGACAACGACATCAATGCCAAGTACGGATTCGAGCTGCTCAACGGCCTCAACGCCGAAAGCGCTGAAGCTGGGTACGAATGGAAGGACGGAGGCAACCTTAACGCATCCTCTTGGGAGCTGATCGATCACAAGGTCAATAACGAAAAGACTCCGGTGATCGTAGCTCTTAATGGTCCGGAATTCTCTCCTTCCGGCCGCGGCCATATCGTAACCATCGTTAAGACCGAGGGCAACCAGGTTACCTTCGCAGATCCGGCTACCGGCACCCTGCGCACCACCACTAAAGAAGCTATGAACACAGCCCCTTCGCATCCCGACGGAAACTTTGTGTTCTATGCTGTCAACAACGGAGCTATCCCGAACACCGATATGATGATGGCCGCCCGTTAAGCAGCCACCGCCTCGGAATTCGTTTTCGGGCTTCCGACAGTTATATTGCGCTCTAATGCCATAGCCCAGCTCTGCATCTGCAGGCTGGGCTATGGCATTGTTATATCACAGAGCATTGCCCTGAGCGAAAAGATCGTGCAGCGCGCTGCGCTTCTCATGCCAGCGCCAGAGCAGCTCCTCAAAGAGCTTTTTGCGCACCCAACAGCGCATGCTGCTCAGCTCTGAATGCTCCAAATAAGCACAGTAGCCGCGCGCAAAGCAGCGCGAGCAGGCCGCAGGCAGTCCATCAGCTGGCTTCCATTGTATTGCGCTGCCAATATCCGAATCTAGCCAGCGAGCCTCAAACCTCTGCGGAGGCTTAAGTAAGCTCCTGTTGCCCAGGCACACCAGCACCCGCTCAAGAGGATGGACGCGCAGACGGACGGCATGCTCCTGAGCGTAATGCTCAATTTCTTCAGCAATTTTAAGCCACTCATCGACAAGCTCTGAAGCCGTCTGAAGCCCTTCCAGGATATCGCCATTAAGCAGATAGCTCATATTCACGCCTACGGAGCGATAACGCCAAAGCAGAGCCTGCTCAAACCATTCAGACAGCTGGGAAGGCTTTTCCAGACAGCCAATCGGCAGGCAGGGCAACTGGAGCTTCAGCAGCTTCCCAATATTCTGCTTGTAAGCGGACAGGCTGGCAGCAGGGCAATAAGCCAGTATTTCAGCCGTGGCCTCAATGCCAAAAAGGCAGCCGTTTTCGCAGCACTGCTCCAAGGCAGTTCTCATATCTCCGTCAAGGTGAGCGTGCAGTACCACGCGCTTAACACAGCGAGACTTAGCGGCCTCAGACAAAATGCCGCGCAGGCTGCCAAGCATGTCCGGATGAGCCAAGACAGCCTCAAGCGTTAAAGGCAGATCGGGCAGCTTCTCCAAGAAGCCTCCCCAAGTGCCGCTCTGGCAGCTCTCGCTCACCACCCAGCCCCTGTTGGGAGCCAGAGCCCGCCGCACTTCACCCTGTGCCTGCGCCAAAGCATCAGCAGGACGGGGCAGCTCTAAGCGTACATGCACCGCGTTTCTGCACATATCAAGGCAATCCGCATTGTTCTTGCCCAAAATCTGGACTATACCCTGCCGATAAAAGCTGCCTATCAGCGTTTTGGCGTTTTCGCCATACTGAGGCGAGCTAAGCAGAGCTTTATATTCCTGCGGCCGGCTCAGAGCGACGAACAGCGCCTGCTCAGCTTCGCCAAGCAATACGGCACCCGCGCTTATAGGAGAGACCACCAGCATCTTTCCAGCCCTACGAAAGACCTTAAGCCCTTCTACACGCCTGATTACAGCGCCATCGATTAGCATAAAACCATCTATATTTGAACTACAGCTACACTGATCCACTTACAATCCTCACACCAATGCTTATAAGTTAAGGAGCAAAAGCATTGACATTGCTCATTCATGAACGTTAGCGCTGCGTTGTATGTTAGCGTACAAGTTAGCACACAACATGCGTTAAACTTCGATTCTTCCGCCAGCTGTGGCCACCCCCACTGTCGCAGTCGCGACATCTCCCCCTGCCATTCTTTAGGGGGAGTTAGGATGTTAACACGTTAGCTAATCGCTAACTAATAACCATAGATCCTCACACGCACAAACTTATTTTCTTTCCGATGTTGACATCCTCTGTCACGGGCGCGACTTCCATAGCGAAACGGGCAGGCTGCGCTCCTCGATAAAGAGCATCAAGCTAGGGGTTCAAACCAGCATATAGAACTAGTACGCTCATGGGAAGTATAGATCTTAAAGTCGGTTACAGCTGCAACGATGCCTGCCTGCACTGCGTGGTTGACGATTTTCGCGACTCTCTGCGCGACAAGCATCAGCCGCAGGACAAAACCTTAGACGCAATCAAGGCCGAAATGCTGGACGCACGCGCGCGCGGCTCTGAGCTGACAATTACGGGCGGAGAGCCCACCATAAGGCCAGATTTTGTTGAAATTATACGCTACGCCCGCTCTCTGGACTACAGCATATGCGTACAGACAAACGGGCGCAGGCTCTCCGATCCCAAGCTAGCCGACGCCCTGCAGGAGTTTACCAAGATCAGCTACTGCATAGCCCTGCACGGCCATACCGCAGAAATTCACGACAAAATAACTCAGCGCCCCGGCTCCTTCGCAGAGACAGTCAAAGGCTTTCACAATCTGTACGAGCGTCATATTCCGTACACCAATAAAATAGTGCTGTCTAAGTATAACTACCAGATACTCACTGAGCTGTGCACATTTATTGCCGATCTGCCAGCCAAAACGGTAAACATCGCCTATCCCCATGCCCAGGGACGCGCCAGAAAGCTCTGGGAGCAGGTAGTGCCGCGCTACAGCGATGTTGCTCCGTATGTGCACAAGGCCATCCAGACCCTGCTCAGCCGCGGAGTCTATGTCAGCACAGAATCCATGCCCTTCTGCCTTATGGAGGGATATGAGCCATTCATCGCTGAGCTGCGCCAGCAGTTAAACGACTACGCCGAGATCAACCAATACGGCAGCGAGCAGGGTATCATGGACTGGTCAAAAGTACGCCTGCAGATCAAGGCCAAGTTCCCCCAGTGCCAGGCCTGCCGCTTTACCAAGGTATGCGAAGGCCCCTGGAATGAATACCCGCGCATGTTCGGCGACAAAGAGTTCACCCCGCTGTTCGGACAGCCAGTAAATGACTGCCGCGAGGTATTAGCCCAAAAGGTACGCCACGAATTCGCCGGAGCTTTTGATGTGCTATAAGCTCCTGTAAAAAGAGAAGCGCTGTGATCAGCGTTTCTTAGCGCACTGCGTCAGCAGCTCCTGCACGCGGCGATATTTGGGGCCCTTCGCAGCGGCGACCTGCTCCAGAGCCTGATGCGCTTGCTCTAGCCAGATTTTGCCCTGCTGAGGATTGTTGGCTTTATACTGCCAGTCGGCCAGATCCAAATAGGCCTCCCCGCGCAGGTAAAGAATAAAAGCACTGTCAAGGCCCAGCTCTTCAAGAGCTTTTATAAATTCCCAGCGCCAGCCCTCGCGCGACGGCATCATCTGCAAAACACACTCGTAAACCTCGGCAGCATCAGGCGTCAATTTAAACGGAGAATTCAAGCCCTGAAGCAGATTGGGCGCTGTTACCCGCTGAAGCCCTAATTCTAGCACCTCTTTTGCGGCATCGGGCTTTTCAAAATGCATACATACCCTGGCGGCGTCATAATAAGCGCTAGGCAAATTGCAGGCATCAATAGCCAGAGCCTGCTGATAATGGCCCAGCGCCTCCTGCCAGCGCCCCATATACTCCAGGGACTGGCCGCGCACATCATGGCATTTAGCCTGATAAGGATCGCACAATACCGCGGTAAGAGAATTCTCGTCTAACTCAGCCTGATTGTCTTCCTTGCTCAGATCGAGCCGCAAATCCATAATCGTCTGGGAGAGACGGCAGCGATAATCGCTGTTAAAGGGACTGTTAGCCACTGCAGAGCGATAATAGCCCAAGGCGGTTTCCAATTGGTTATGATCCCTGCAGTATTTGGCGTATGTCCCATAATAATCGCCAACAGCGCATCTGGCATTGAGAACCAAAAGAGCCGTAACCAAACCTGTCAGCAGGTACTGACGCAGCATAGAGGGGCGTATTGACAGCTCTGAACGAGGCTCTTCGTCATCGCTAATAGCCCACTCGCGCGACGGCGTACCCAGAATAACTCCGGCCAGCAAAGCGCCGCTGATAACTAAAGTAGCAAAATGCGCATCGACATCGGCCTGAGCGTGAAGAAACAGCCCTAGAAGCCCCATCATCAGACCCAAACGCCATACAGAGCGCTCATCGCCATCCTGACGCCACAGCCCGATAGCCAGCCACATCCCGTACCCGCAGAGCGCCAGAAATAAGACCCCGTTCAGCCAGCCATATTCGCAGAGCAGATCCAGTATGAGACAATGGCTATAACGCGAATACCAGCGCGCATCATTCTGATACATCGGATAATAACGGGAAAAGCCCTGAGGTCCCACGCCCAGCAAGACGTGATCCAGCGATATCCTCCAGGCGGCCTGGAAAAATTCCCAGCGCGCCAGTCCCGATTCATCCTGTCCCTGCGCCAGTTGGCGCAAGCGGTCGGCAGCACGCGGCGTCCCCCACTCGGTGCGGCAGCCCAGCCCTCCCATTAAGGCCAGGCCTAGCAGAAGACAGACGCCCAGTCTTTTAAGCGTGCGAGGCTGGCGCCATTCCGAACAGCCCTTTAGCAGGAACGCGGACAGCAGCAAAGCCGCTGCTGCTCCCAGACAGGCTAACACCACGCGCCCCTGCCATCCCCACACAGCCGCCGCAACTGCGGACAGCACGATAACACTTCCAGCGGCCACGCTGATAAGCGACCTTTTCCAGTTAAGGAAATTCCCTGCGGCGGCAGTAAGAAGCAGCACAAAAGCACCCACGGCCCACGCTGTACGGTTGTACCCATAATAAAGGGTGACAAGCAGAGCGGACAGCAAGACCACACCGACAGCAGGCACCCAGCGTTTAGCAAAAGCACCGTCATCCTTCCATACCGCCAAAAAAGCGGACGGAAGCAGCATCAGCAGCCAGCCTGACATAAGGTTCTGATTGTAGAAGGTGCCGTACATGACGGGCTTTGCCTCGAGGGAATCGGTGTACATACCCCAAGCGAAAAGCATAGTAACCGCGGCCGAAATGGCCAGCATACCCACCGTATTCCACAGAGGAGCGCCGGTATTATGGCGATAGGCCAGCACACTGGCCACCACAAACACGCAGACAGCCGCAGCTCCGTTACCCCAGGCTACCGTAGCATCATAAGGAGCCATACCCAACACAGCCGAGAGAAGGCCCAAAAACAGGAATACCGCCAGTCCCAAATATAGCTTCTTAAGATGAGCCGGCCAGCTTCCCGGAATCACGCCGAGGCACAGCAAAGCAAAAAAAGAACAGCTGCGCAAAAAGTTAGCGCTTAAAGCATTGAGCGCTCCAGCGTCACCCGCTGTAAGCAGCAGGGCCAGCCAGGTACTAAAGCTAAAATCTCCCCCAGCGCTGACACCATTGCCAAACCATAGCAAATGCCCGTTTATGGTTACAGACATAAGCGCAGGGTAAAACAAAATAATAGCCAGGGCGGCTATAGCCAAACCCTGGACTAACTTAGCAAAACCAAAACCGTACCGCAATACTAAAGAACGTCCTTCAACCTAGGTACAACCTTGTCAATGCCTATGCGCAGCGCGCCTAAATTTGTCGAGGTGCTGTCGATTATCAGCAAAGTGTCTTCAGCTAGCATCTGTATATAAATCATGCCGCCCGCGCCTTCGATAATCCAGCAATGCAGATCGGCGCTCAGAGCCAACCAGGCGTCCATCCCTTCCAGCAGAGCTTTCAGGGTTACCTCAGATGCGGTATCCTTGCCAACCTTTGCCAGCACACCGGCATGGCGGCGGTAAAGCATAGCGCTGCTGACACCGCGGGTATTGAGCAATGGCTCCATCACCGCAATAGCCTTAGATATGTCGATTGCAGGTGTCTGCACTTCCTCAGGCTCTGGCTCAGGCTCCGGCTCAGGCTCCGGCTCAGGAACAGGCTCAGGCTTGGCTTCGGGCTGCTTATCCTCGCTAGCCTCGGTAGCCTCAGCAGCAGGCGTCTCTTCAGAGCTTTCAGACTTGACGGCAACAGGCGCTGGGGTGTCAGCTTCGCTGTCAGCCGTCTGGGAAACAGGCTCAGAGATCTCCGTTTCGTCCTTAGCGGCAGAGCTGACGGACACTTCCTTGGCAGACTCGCCAATAACGGCAGGCGTCTCAGGCTCAGCACCAGAGGATGCTTCAGGTTCTTTATAAGCTTCATCAGAAGGCAGCTCGCTATAATCGATGGTGTCAACGGCAGCTTTGCGCCATTCCTCGCACTTATCCAGGAATTTAACCAAACGCTCGCGGCTTTTGCGCGTCTCCATTACATAATACTGCAGGATCGGCTCAGGCTCAGAGACTCCAAAGACCAACGCAGAGTATTCAGTAATTTGCGAATCCAGCATATCGCGATCCTTGAGCAAAAGCTCCATCTGCTCGTTCAGATAATTGCTGGAGGGCACGAAGTTGCAGTGCTGAGACAGCTCTTCCGGAACATCTTCCTTCTCCTTCAGCAGATGGAGCATAATATGACCCTGCAAATTAATGGGATCTATTTTAAATAATCTGCCCAGTTCGGCATACGCCTCAGGGATATACCCCTGTATCGCAAAAATCTTGGCCATGTCTAAACGCGCCTGAGCATTATCCTCCACGTTCAGAACGTCCTGATAGACGCGCAATGCTTCGAGGCGCCAATCGCGCATCAGGCAAGCGTGACCGTATTTCAGCTTTATATCTATATTGTCGGGAGACGCCACCATAGCATCGTGCAATTTGGCAATCTCTCTCTCCAAACTAGTCATACTTTCCATACTGTTTAGCTAGCCTTTCTGCCGGTGACATTTATCCTACACCTATGGCACCGCAATATTTATCGATAATATATGATATCACGTTAGCTAACCGCTAACTGATTAGCATGCCTGTATTGGCAGAGAGAAGAAAAAGGTAGTGCCTTTTCCCTCTTGGCTCTCCAGCCAAATAGAACCGCCATGCTCTTCCAAAATATGGCGCGCATTGGCCAATCCCAAACCTACTCCGCCGGTATGACGGGTAAGAGAATTATAGACCCTATAAAACTTTTCGAACACAAAGGGTATATACTCGCGGGCGATGCCTATACCATCGTCAGTAACAGACACCACGACATGCTTATCATTTAGCTTTTGGCGCACTGTGACATGACCGCCTGCGGGAGTATACTTAACCGCATTGGACAGCAGGTTATCGACGACCTGATTCATCAGCACTTCATCATAGTCGAGGGCGACGTTTTCATCGCCAATAACCAGCGAAAATGTATAGCTGGGATAACGCTCCGCGTAATTGCTGACCGCCTTGGTAAGCAGATCATCCAAGCTATTGTGGCTTTTATGAAGGTGGAAGGAGCCGTTCTCCAGCCTGGCGACCATCAGAATATCCTCTATCAAATGCAGCAGGCGCTTCGATTCATCGTGGCAGATGGTAAGGCAGCGCATCTGACGATCACGGCTTAATTCGCGCTCCATAAGCAGCTCCTGAAAGCCGATAATGCTGGTCAGAGGTGTTTTCAGCTCGTGGGAGACGGAAGACATAAACTCGGTCTTCATGCGCTCTACCCTAACCCGCTCGGTCACATCATGCAGAACCAGCACATAAACCTCTCCCTCAGAAGCGGTCCAGCTGGTTATATTGCCGCGCCACACGGTTTCAACATTGCTCATGACCGGCTGAAGCTCGAACTCATAAAAGCCGCCATTATCGCCCAGAACCTGGCGGATATAAGGCCAAGGCGAGGACGGGAAGAACATGCGCAGATCCTCGCCGACCATGGCGCCGTTGCCGCAAAGCGCTCTCTGCGCCAGCTCATTGACGAAA
>JAFSXO010000077.1 GCA_017444045.1 bacterium
CTGCTTGTTGGAGGTCAAGGCTAAGTCGACAGATGCTGTGCACAATGTAAATAGATTTTTATTAATTCAGGAAGGAGTCCGTAATATGATTACTCGGAAACGCAAGAAGCTTAGTGGTTTTACTTTAATTGAAATCATGATCGTCATTGCCATTGTGGGTGTGCTGACGACCATGTCGCTGCCGAATATGCTGAAGGCTCGTGCCGAAGCGAAGCTGACGGTTTGTGTGCAAAACCTTAAGACAATCGCTGCTGCGGTTGAAATGTGCAAGACTCGCCACCCAGAGCTCTTAATGGGCCATAATAACGCAGATTTGCATTTCATAATAGACGAGGAGTGCTGTCTGGTTCAGTTGGGCTATCTCAAGTCTATTCCGAAATGCCCTAACGGCGGGGAGTATTCTTATAAGTTCAGCAAAGCTACGCACGGCCAGGCCTACCCTGGGTACTGGCACGTGTGCCACGAGACGAAGGATCATCATAAAGACGCTGGGCTAGATTCCTGGTTCCCCTACTACCGTAGCGACATTGGCATCTGCCTGTACGACCGCACCCATTAGCTTTTTGTGGGTTCAGTCCACTAGCCGCTTCAGAATTCTGAAGTGGCTTTTTTTATAGTCTGTGGGGCGCAAGGGTGTGCACATGGCGTTGCGTTTGACGCTTTCCGTTGCGTTATAGTATAATTGAACAGACAGTCAATAGCGTTTGCAAGATGGTTAACAAAGGAGAGCTGTTGTGACGAATTTTTTGCAGTTAGCTAAAGAGCGTTTTTCTGTGCGCAATTTTGCGGCAGATCCCATTGAGAATGAGAAATTGGAGCTTATCCTAGAGGCTGGGCGCGTAGCGCCAACGGCTAAGAATAACCAGCCGCAAAAGGTGTATGTTATTCAGAGTCCTGAAGTGCTCGGTAAGATCCGCAGCGTGTGTCCGTGTGCTTATAATGCTCCGCTGGTATTGGCTATCGGCTACGATAAAGAACGCGACTGGCAGAATAATCTAATGCCTGGCTATCATTCCGGTGAAACAGATGCTGCCATAGTCTGCACCCACATGATGATGGAAGCCTGGGATTTGGGCATCGGCTCTTGCTGGGTCGGGTGGTTTAACGCTGATGAGGTCCATGAAGCTTTGGGCTTGCCCGCCAACGAAGTCGTTACCGCCTTGCTGCCGCTGGGTTATATAGCGTCCGGATATTCCGCTTCGGCTAACCATGCCGCAGTGCGTCCCGCATCCGAAACTATAGCTTATTTATAATGTGCCCAATGCTTTTGCTCCCTGCGTTATAAGCATTGTATTTGAATGATACGGAGAAATCTGACAGTGAAGAAGATTTTTGTAACCTCAGGGTTTGTAGGCTTGGTCTTGGGAAGCGCTTTGCTTTTCCCGCAGGTCTGTCATGCGGAGCTGTATCAGCGCGAAGGTGGAACGGCTTTTCATACGCGCCGAGACTGCCCTACGCTGAAGGGATATAAAGTCGTAACCATAGAGCACGAAAATGGTCTGCAGCCGTGCCGGGTCTGCGATAAACTGGAATATGATCGTCGGCAGGCGGCTGAGAAGAGTGCGGCCGAGGCGGCTGAGAGAAGGAAGCTGGCCGAACAGCAGGCCGCGGCGAGGCCTGCTCCTCCTGCGCCTACCGATCAGCCCGGCTATGACCAGAATGCAGCAGGCGGCTATTACAATCCGCCGCCAGTCAACAACCCCGACGGTGAAGAGAGTAGATTGCACGGCGATGGCCAAGGTGTTTTCGTTGTCTCCAACGGGCAAAAGATTTATGTTGATAACGCAGTGCATAACATTGAGCGTGCCGATAACGTGATACACAATGGCGGCCATCCCAATATTGGGCCAAGGCGTTAGCTGGGCTGTCAGCGAATATTTAGGTAATGCGGCGAACAGCTTATAAATAGCTTTTTCTAAGCGTTTCCTAAATTATACTGAAGGTGGCGCCTAGGTAAAAGGAAGCCAGCCTTTATTGGGTAAATATGAAACGATCTGTTTTCTGAGCGGCATTTGGTTCCTAAGCTCGCTGTTAAAAGCGGATCGCTGTTATCATACATATAAACAATGTCATTTAGCTTATGTTGAAACAGGCTATTGTCGGGTAGATCCGCTAAGAAGCCTGCTTGGTGGGGAAATGTAGGCATTGACTATTAGGTAAGGCATTGACTATTAGTTATCAGAGGTGACTTATCGTGAATAAGAATTATTATTTGGCGTTTTGCAGCGCAGCCTTATTTTCTGTGCTGGCTTTGCCCGCTGTGGCTACCCCTCTGCAGACTGTAGCTGATACTGCTTCACAAATAGGGCAGTGCACTGCGTCTGAAGCTGTTGATGGTGATATGCTGTTGGCAAAGAAATCATCATCTTCTTCCGATTATGACAGCAAAAAGAAATCCAGCAGTACGAGCAAATCTTCAAGATCATCGTCATCTGGCAGCTCGGCGAGCAGACGTCCCAGCTCATCAAGCTCTTCTAGCGCGTCCTCTCGTTCTTCGCGCTCTGGCAGTTCTCTGGGAAGTTCTTCTCGTTCTTCGCGCTCTGGCAGTTCTCTGGGAAGTTCTTCTCGTTCTTCGCGCTCTGGCAGTTCTCTGGGAAGTTCCTCTCGTTCTTCGCGCTCCGGTAGCTCATTGGGCAGTTCTTCGCGTTCTTCGCGTTCCTCTAGCTCTGCAGATCGTCCTTCCCGTCCGTCTGGCTCCGATGGCTCCATAAGCCGTCCTTCCCGTCCTTCGGGGAGCGATGAGGAGCACAGCAAGCTTCGCGACCGCCAGGGCACTGACGTGCGCAGGCTTCGCGACCGCCGGGGCA
>JAFSXO010000078.1 GCA_017444045.1 bacterium
ATACTGTTTCCGTGACATGGTATTGCACTCCCTTTCATGTTTGTTGTTACTTTACCATTCACGATATTTTCCATTGCTGTGGTCTGAATTCCGGGGACCATTATATTCATGCTGGCTTGTCCAAACTTTTCATGATATATTAGTAAGCCAGCAGGCTATACGCGGATGCCGAATTGCTATAATATTTTTACCCAGGTTTATTCATCTGACTCTTGACTTGCAATGGCAGTTGTGCTAAAATTCTCCCGTTCGCGGGAATGGCGGAATTGGTAGACGCGCACGGTTCAGGTCCGTGTGGCTATTGCAGCCATGAGGGTTCGAGTCCCTCTCCCCGCACCAAAAAGAGCTTGCATGAAGATGTAGGTTCTTTTTTTTTGTGCTGATTCCGACGCCTTTCTGTCTGTCGCGAACAGAACTCGCGCGTAAGGGCAGAACTGGCGCGCAACCAGTTCCGCGCCATGCGCAAGGCATATCTGGGCGCAGTGAAGCCGTGCCGGCGCGAAAGCTGGTGTAGCTGGTAATGAGATCGGGGGATACCGCTAGTGCATCATCTGTAGAAAACTATCTGATACTTGTCTTCCAGCTTGCTGTAAATGGGCAGCATAATATGCGCGATAATCTGGGGTATATTTTTGTCTAGCTTTAGCTCCTTCTTTAGCAAAGCTGCTATATCGCCGATAGTCAGCTTTGAGGAAGCGTATTCGTACAGCATTTTTTCGAGGGGCTTGCCCAAGGAGAATTTCTTGCCCCAGCAGGCGGGGAATATTATGCGGCGTCCGTCTTTGGAATAGAGGCGCTTCGGTATTGTGCGCATCGGAACGTAATCGGATAATTCTAAGCGGGGTATATCACCGAGGCGTTTAAATCGCGGGCTGGCCAGGAAATTAAAGTATTGCTGCAGCAGTTCATTGCAGCCGATAAACATCGAATAATAAAACGTGAACATATGCCATTTTTGTGCCCAGTTGGCGTGGCGCGCAATGGTGCTGTAGTCCGCCTGGTAGATGATCTCCTGCATGGTCTTGTAGACCTCGCTGTCAAACGTATTGCACCAGTTGCGGATTCCGTTGCGGTTCAGAGCTTCTGTCTCGCAGTAGGCGTCGCTAAGCGTCATGCCTTTCAGAAAATCAGTGTCGAGTACTTTTATACCGTACCGATCGGGGTTGTTGGTTATGCTGGTGCCTGGCAGCGCGCTTAGACCGGCATTGGTGCATTCAAATACCGCGGGCGCGGTGCGCAGCAGCGTCTTGGCAAAGTCCAGGGATTTTTGCAGGGTGGCATCGGTTTCGTGGGGGCCGCCGATGATAAAATTACCTCCGACCGTCAGATTCTGCAGGCGCTGGGCGTGTTCTACTGTGGCCAGGACGTGCTCAGGCTTTAGGTTCTTGCCGTAGTCGCGCAGCATCTGAAGGTCTCCAGATTCGATGCCGATCTGCAGACGCGCCATGCCTGCTTCGGTTAAAGCGTCAAGCATCTCGGGATGCTTGGCTATGACTTCGGCCCGGCCTTCGCAGAAGAAAATAAAGTCGCGCTTGGTCTTGCGGCGGTACTCGGTAATTATGCGGCTGAACTCTAACGCACGCTTATAATCGACGGCGAATACATCGTCGGTAATGTATACGTTAGTTACCGGCTGCTTTTCCATGCGCGTGATGATCTCATCGGCGATGTTCTGCGCGCTGCGGCAGCGAAAGCGGGTATTGTATTCCTCTTTAAAGCAAAAGGCGCAGCGATAGGGACAGCCTCTTCCCGTGGAGATATGCTGGCCGTGGGTCATGTTGACCAGATCGTGGTTGGGGAAGGGCAGAGAGTCCAGATCCTCTATCAGAGGAGCGCGGGGGTGTACGCGTACGCTCTCGCCGTCCTTGTATACGATTGAAGCCACCTGATCGAGGGGAATGGTGCCTCTAATCAGGCTGTTGGCCAGGTCGCGCATTACGTATTCGCCTTCTCCTGGTACAACATAGTCAAAGGCGGGGTACTTAACCAGCTCTTCGGGTGATATGCTGGCCATGGGACCGCCGATGACCGTTACTGCTGCCGGCAGCCATTTCTTTATCCAGCTGGCGTAGCGCTTCACGTTGTGGAGGTTGTCTATTACCGCGTAAAAGCCGACCATTTTGGGCTTCCAGAGCATCAGGTTCTGGCGCAGCGCGTTTTTGTCCATGCCGAACAGCTGCTGTGTGCCCAGGCATTTTACCGCAAAGCCGCTCTGCTGGCATACGGTCGCTACATAGAGGGTACCTATACTGAACATCGACATGCCCACATCGTAAAAGCTGTCGGCATGAATAAACAAAATATCCACCGCAAAGCGGTTGGGGATCACCTGCTGCATTATCTCGTTTATGTCCATATTGGCCCCTCTGCCAGCCGATGCCGCAATTCTTCGCTAGCGGATAGCTTACAGCATTGCTCTGCGGCTGTGCATAAAAAAAGCCAGGACGTAGGCCTGGCTTTGCGTTGCCTCACTAGTGTTTTCTAGAAGAAAACGCGCTTAGCTCCCAAGTATCGTTTAGCGTAGTATGGTTGCTTAAGGCTGCTAATCGTAACACCGCGACTAGAAGAGGCGTGAATAAATTGGCCGTTACCCAAGTATATACCAACATGTGATGGTCCTGGCAAGTATGTTTCGAAGAATACCATGTCACCTGCATGTTCATCACCGCGAGCTACAGCACGTCCGGCACCGAACTGAACGTCGGCAGTACGTGGCAGGTTAACTCCTTGCGATTGGAACATTCTCATGACAAAACCAGAACAATCAAAAACGCCATTCCCTGTGCCTCCCATGAGATAGGGGGTTCCAATAAAAGAGAATGCGTGGTTTAACATACTGCGCACCTGGCTGGCACCGCGGGAAGATAAATGGCTGGTACGATAA
>JAFSXO010000079.1 GCA_017444045.1 bacterium
GCGGCGGTCGGCCTGGGCAACATCTGGCGCTTTCCCGTGCTGCTGGCTCAGTTCGGCGGACTGACCTTCCTCATTCCGTATCTGCTGTTTGTGGCCCTGATCGCCTCTACCGGGGTGATCGGCGAGTATGCCTTGGGGCGCGCTTCCGGCTTTGGCCCCGTGGGTGCCTTTGCCTGGGCGGGAAAACAGCGCGGCTGCGAAAAGCTGGGCCGCTTTTTGGGAGTGCTGCCCATGATCGGCGCCTTTGGACTGGCTGTCGGCTATTCCGTGGTTCTGGGCTGGGTGGCCTATTATCTGTATTTGGCGCTGAGCGGGCAGATGCTGGCCCTGGGGCACGATATGCCCAGAATCCAGGAAACTTTTGGCGTGGCCGCATCGGCCTGGGGCAATACCCCCGCCATAGTCGCCGTATCTCTGCTCTGTCTGCTGATCGTGGGGGCTGGCATTGTCGAGGGGATAGAGCGGGCCAACCGCATTCTGCTGCCCCTGCTGACGGTGCTGTTCCTGGTGCTGATGGGATATATCGCTTTTCTGCCCGGGGCTTCCGATGGCTTTAAGTATATTTTTACCCTGCAGCCGCAGCATCTGCTCGATGTTAAGGTGTGGATTTTCGCCTTTGGGCAGGCCTTTTTCTCGCTGTCGGTGGCCGGCAATATGGGGGTTATCTTCGGCTCCTACCTGCCGCGCAGCGAGGACATACCCAAGTCTGCTGTACAGGTGGCGGTCTTTGATACCATAGCGGCTATGCTGGCCGCTTTGGTGATAATTCCGGCTATGGCGACTACCGGCGCCCAGCTCTCCGTGGGCGGCCCGGGCCTGATGTTTATTTATCTCGTCGATGTGTTCAACGGTATGGCCGGCGCCTGGCTGGTGGAGATAGTATTTTTCCTGTGCGTGACCTCGGCGGGCATCACCAGCCTGATAACCCTGTACGAGCCGCCGATCGCCCTGCTGCGCCGCAAGCTGGAGTGTTCGCGCTGGCTGGCGTCTTTAATCGTATTGGCCGGGGGCGGGGCTATTGCCGTTTCCATCCAGGCCATTACCGCTCAGTGGATGGACTTAATCTCTATTTACGTCTGCCCTCTGGGGGCGCTGCTGGCGGCGCTGGCCTTCTTCTGGATGACCGACTCCGACACGGCTCTGGTTGCGGTAAACGAGGGGGCTTCGCGGCCTCTGGGCAGGGTGTTCCTGTGGCTGGGCAGGTATGGCTTCTGCACGGCAACGCTGGCGGCGCTGATCGCCGGCGCCTGCCTGGGTGGTATCGGTTAGGCGTAATCCTGCATGCTCTGGTGAAAGGGGCGCTTGCGCACATCTCTGGCACCTGCGCATATTGCGAGCTGGGCTGATGCTTGCGTTTATTTATAGCAGCGCGTTGAAGTGATGATCGATGCTCTCCTTCATGCCTTCGAGGTATTCCGGAGAAGCAGAAAGCAAGCCGATGTCGATGAGCGGCAGATTTTTCCACCATTCAGGTATACTGCAGCTGACGTGCGAATAGCATCCGCAGTCGCTGCACCATGCCCAGCCCGAGCCTCGGCGCTTATTGGTAAATCTATGGAAATAGACGTGGGCGCTTGTGTGCTGGCAGACTGGGCATGTGCGCGGATAGTGGTCTGATGCAAGCTGCCTGCTGTCGAGCAACTGCAGGATGAGATCGCTATCTTGCCACATGTCCGCGCTCTCGGGTTATGGGCCGGGTTAGGGCAGTTTAGGGGCGAACGCAGCGTCCCATTCGACTGTGCCGTTGCTGTATCTGCCGCAGTCGAGGAATATAGGGCCGCCGTGCTTGGGCGAACGCTTGTGGTTGATGTAGACTAGGGCAAGATAAACCTCCTCATAGCCGTAGCGTTCGTGCATCAGCTTGGCGTACAGTCCCATGATGTGGTGGTAATCGTTGGCTTTGTCTATGCCGTTA
>JAFSXO010000080.1 GCA_017444045.1 bacterium
CACTTCCTCTAAACAGAAATGTCGTTTAGTTAGCATTTCGCGAACATATTCGCGCTGCACCGGCTTCAGCGCCGGCAATGCTTCGCTTCGCTCAGATGTACTACCATGTCTAACTAAAGCTGATACTGTTGAAGACCTGCTTAATTCGCCGCCTTAAGCAGACGATGAGTCATGGCAGTGCAGCTGTCGCCCCTATCGCGGATTAATGCAATTAGAGAAGCGGCAGCTTCAGCCGATCCTGTACTGTATATAATAAAAGGGCATTATCCGCTGCCGCTGATAACGCCCCATGAGATATTATTCTTTTGTTTTGTCTAAAACTGCCCGCCGGCTTATCCGCTTGACATTATGGCAAACGCCTGTTTGCTTAATCAGCGCAGTAAAAGCCTCCTGACAAATTTATCCGACGAATATTTTTAAGCCCGCGATTATGGTCTGTTTTATCGCCTCTACCTGTTTCTCATAAGTAGAAGCCCCCTTAAGCACCTCCATTAACGGCTTGCGCAGGCAGGCAACGCGCCAAGGTGAAAGTTTGTAAAGAGTGTCACCGTCGATATAGTCAAAGCCATCACCGTTATTCTTGGCACGGGAGCAGATGCTCTTATAACGCTCGCTGGCTTTGAACGTGGTGTACCATTCGTTAGCTCCGTCTTTTTTATACGGAGCTTCGAGCAAAATCACAAAGTCAGGCCCCAGATTGGGATTCAAAGGCGCTATTCCGTGATCTTTGCAATCATAAATAATCCCAGCGAACAGACCCGGCCTCCATGGCTCAAAGCCATTGACCCATTTTTCCCCGTTGACCCATTTTTCTGGATCGTTGCCGAAAAAGTCAATGCCAATTCGTCCCCATCGTTTTTTCGATTCGGGACTATATCCGGATTCGGAAAAACTACAGCCTGCGATCTCTGGTACAATCTCATCCCACGGCGAACTCGCCAATTCCGCGAAAATGCCGCTGATAGTCGGCATCAGATGCAAGCCAGACCAATAATAAGCCAATCCCTCAACATCGATTGCAGATAAATTGCCCATGCCCTTTTCCTCCATATACGATATAAACTGTTGCAGGATCTCCTTAGCAAAGCCGTCGTCTTCTACGTGACCTTCTTTGCTGAAATTGGCCGTCATTTTGTAAATATCCGACCACAAAAGACTTATATCGGTATTCTCTTTTTGCGTCCACTGATTTTTGCTTAGGGTGACTAACACCGCATAATGCTCATATTTTTCTAAGGCCTCATCGTCTTTATAGGTTTTCATTTGGTCCGGATGAAGTCCAGCGTTGATTTTATGCTCGCAGACAAAGCACAGTTCCTTATTATCCCGGCGTTTAACCACCATTTTCAGATCAGGGCGTTTGCCTGACTGAAGCGTCCATTGGGTATCGACTTCTTCCAGCTCATCATCCTGGCCATTAAGCAGCTGAAGCTTCTGCCGGCTTTGATCGTTCATCACTTTGTTCAGCAGACGGACATATTCCAGCGCATATCCGTCAATATTGCGAAGCAGCCAAGCGAACAGTTCGGTTAGGTAATTTTCTTCCGGTGTCTTGTCTTTTTTAGGACTGTATTTGCTCAGCGCGGTAAAGATAGAATCTTCCAAGTTTTCATCCTCCTTCGGACAACGATTATATAACACATAAATACGCAACGTTTTGATATATTCCTGCTTGAGCTTACTAAAACAACCTACAACTGATAAAAAAAAATTCCATATAGCCACAAAACAGTACTATAGTATAACAGGATTGGGCGCAGGAGAGAAGTCGCGCCAGCGACAGAGGTGGCGCCCACAGAAGCGAAAGCTTCTGCCATATAATCCGTTACCACTGTTCCTTGCCTATGAGATGGTAGGCAATCCGAGGCGCTCCTCCGCGCGTATAAATGCGCCCGCAGCGCACAAAGCCCAGCTTTTCCAGAAGATGCCGCATAACGGCGTTGTCCGCGTGCGTATCGCAGCGCACATTGGCGATTCTTCCCAAAGCAAACGCCACTGCCCGCCCTAAAAGGCCCTTCGCCCGGCCATAACCTGCTATGCGGTGAATGGTGCCATACGGCTCATCGTTCAGCCACTTACCATCCTCGATAAGCGCATAAGTGGGATCGGCGCCGATTATAAAAGCAAAAACTCCGCAAATGCCGAGACTGTCCTCGAATACATAGCAGTAGCCCTGGCGTATGTCTTCCGCTATAACCTCGCGCTCTGGATAGCCGTCTACCCACTGGCTGACATTGCCGCGCTGGCGCATCTGCTGTCGGGCATAAGCATAAAGCGCCATCAGCCCGTCCAAATCGTCCATTACTGCCGGGCGCAGCTTTAGCTCATCAGCCATCGAGTGTTCCCCTCCGCAACAGCTATAAAAAGGCGGGCTTATTTTATCTCGGTCATCTTCCCGTCTTTGCCGACCTTATAGCGCTTATCGCCCCAGACCACCTTAGTGCTGAAGAACGACATCAGCCACAGCACCACATAAATAACATCCTTAAAACCGGCCAGCAGACCATATCTGGCCATACGCTCTCCGCCCAGACGCCACCACACCGAGGTGCACCACCAGCTGCGCATCAGCACCCACGCCAGCAATACCGCCCAGGCCCACCAGGCGAACTGCGAAGCGATCAGAAGAAGCAGCGCCCAAAACATGCCCTGAGTAACGATATAGGCAAAATAACCGCCGGGACGACTGACCCGGTAGGTGCGCATCCAGCGCAGCTGATGCCTGAAATACTCCAGGAACGACGCTCCCTCTGGCACATCCTCGACCACCTTATCGGCCAGCACCACCTTATAGCCGCGCTTAAACATTTGGTTGCCCAGCTGATAATCGTCGGCCAGATAATCCTTAAATGCCGCAAAGCCGCCTATTTCCTCTAAAACACTGCGGCGCATGGCCATAACCGCTCCCAGGCCAAAGGAGATGCCCTCGACCTGCCGAGCCACCAAAACCGAGGCGGAGAAATCAGCGACATTGATGCCTTCCCAGACATCGCCCCAGCTTTTGGCCCGGCGCACGATATACAGACAGGTTACCATGCCCACCTTGTCATCGGCAAAGGGCTGCATAAGATGGCGCAGCAAATCGGGAGAGGCCTGCATATCGGCATCTGAAAGCACCACATAGTCATAATCGCGTTTGGTCTCTTCGTCGGCGTCGGCGCTGGCTACAGCGGCAATTTTGCGGTTGCTTCCTGGCAAAGCACCCTGCGACCAGGCGAGCTCTGCCTCGCTGCCCAAGCTAATCCGACTCAGATCAAGGCCCGGCAGAGGCCCTGAAGAGGCTAAAACTATCTGCTGCGGCCCGGGATAGTCCTGACAGGCAAACGACTTAATTAGCTCATGAAGCTCGTCATCGTCCCTATGGATGGGCTTAATTTGGGTTACCGCGGGCCAAAGCGAAGCATAGCAGTCCTTTACCGACTGATGGCTGTCGCTGATGTCGTAGCTATCGGCATCGGCAAGCTCGCAGCCCTTCTGAAAGCGCCAAACAGTAAGCCAGCCCAGTACATGGTAGGCACAGGCCACCAGTACCATCAATGCCAGCAAGCCGCAGAGGTATACCAACTCAGTTTTCCTCTATCTCGTCGGTTAGAGCGTCAAACAGATACTGCATAAAAACGCGCAGGCTGGAGCTGGCCTTATGGCTGTCCAGTCCCAAACGCACCAAGGATGGTATGATGCGGAAATTGTGGATAGCCTCTTTTACGATAGATCCGTACTGCACGTCGCCTCTCGCATCGGTAAATCCGTTCATATCCAAGGGAATATCGCTGTCGGCCGAATCGCTGACCACCCTTACAGCCAGCCAGGGGATGCCTCCTACGCTCATGATCTCCCCTACCATTGCGCTTTCCATATCTACGGAGATGGCCCCACTTTTCTGTCCCAGAGCCAGCTTGTCGTTGGAGCTGGCGATGACATGATCGGAGGTAACCGTGGTTTCATCCCAGCAGCGGCTCATGCCGCTCTCAAAGCGCCCCTGCTGCACCTGCATATTCTTGTACTCTATGCACACCCTCTGAGCCAGCTCCAGAGTTTCATGAGACGGCTTCCAGGAGGGGATATTCTGCAGATCCTCACCGCGCTTTATGGCCTGCAGAACATCCTTTTCCCGGTAAATACGGCGGGACACGATTATATCGCCTACGCGCACCCCCGACTGCAGCGCTCCGCAGAAGCCGGTAGAGATTACGAAACGGGGATGGTACTGACGAAACAGCGCCTGGCAGGCAGCGCGGGCATTAGCCTCTCCCTGGCCGCTGATCACCATGGCTACCGGATGGGAGTACCAATAGGCCATGCCGCTGCGCATTCCGGCCAAGGTTCCCGAAGTCCAATTGCTGAGCAGACTCTTAAAAATCCTGGCTTCTTCAGGTACAGCCACAATGACGCCTATGTATTCATTTTTAAGATTAGGATTGCCCACCATCATATTGTCACCTAGCCTTAGATGCTTTGATGAATGCACAGACTGCTATCTATCCTGCGGCCTGCACATGCTCACTCGAAGACTTCTTCAGCGCCTGTCATCCTTTCTCAGCCATTTTTCGCCGCGACCTTTGGGGCGTAATCGGAGCATAGCCATTATCCATATACCACTGCACAGCGCGCTCCAAGGCTGCCTGAGCACTGCCGGGGCTGTAGCCCAGCTCGCGCTTAGCCCGATCCCAGCTGAAAAACATATGCTTGCGCGCCATCTTCACCCCGTCAAGAGGTATATGCGGAGCACAGTGGCACAGGCTCTCGCAGAAGAAGGTATCGATGCAGGCCGCTCCGTAAGCAACCCACAGGGGGATTTCCCATTCGACTTTGGGCAGACCGCTTATGGCCGACAGACTGTCGAGAATCTGCTTGAGCGTCATATCCTCGCCGCCCAATATATAACGCCGCCCGATCTGGCCGCGCTCAGCCGCGAGAATATGACCGTATGCCACATCGCGCACATCTACTAGATTTAATCCGGTCTGTACATAGGCGGGCATTTTGCCGTTCAGAAAATCGGTTATTATCTTTCCAGTAGCCGTAGGCTTGCTGTCAAAATCGCCTATGGGCGTGGAAGGGTTAACGACCACCACAGGCAGACCAGACCTAGCGGCTGACATGGCGGCCTGCTCGCCTAAAAACTTAGAGCGCTTATAATGGCCCACCATATCTTTTAAGCTGACCGGGGTGTCCTCGTCACCGATCTGGCGCGGCCCAGGGATACCCACAGCGGCGACCGATGAAGTTACAATAATTCTTTCGGTCTCGGCCTGGCGGCAGGCTTCTAATAGGTTGATAGTCCCCTGAACATTGGCTTCGTATATTTCTTGGGGGTTAGGAGCCCATAAACGATAGTCGGCCGCACAATGGAATACCCAGCGGCAGCCCCTGACCGCCTGGCACAGGCTGCCAATATTGCGCAAATCACCTTCGGCATACTGCACCTGACAGCCCTTTAGGTTGCGGCAGTCGGTCGTTGGGCGCACCAGCACCCGAACCTCTTCACCGCGCTCCAAGAGTAATTTTACTAAATGGGAACCGACAAAGCCCGCTCCCCCGGTAACTAATACGCTCACATCAGCCTCTGTTCGTTAACTAAAATTGCCTTTGTCGTCAACCATAAATGTAAATCTTCATTATTATAAAAGCGATTCCTTTATTGCGACGCACTCGTAAGGCCATATCCATTAACCAACGCTACGAATCCTTAACAACTTAACAAAATAGCACTGAATAAAGAAGGGGCTGTTTAAAAGCGTGCGAATCCGCAAACCATGCCTAGTTTATCGCAATTGCTAAAAACCGCTATCGCTCAGAACGCTTCAGACCTGCATTTATCCGTAGGCATTCCTCCTAGCCTGCGCTTAAATGGACATATAGCGTTCCTTGAGACGGCCCCGCTCACCCACGAGGATATCGAGTTTATCATCAAAGAAGTCACCACCGAAGCCCAATGGCGCAAGCTGCAGGAGAAGCGTGAATTGGAGTTCTCCTATACGCATGCCAACTTTGGGCGTTTCCGTGCGGCCATTTTCTACGAGCGCCACAACCTAAGCGCAGCCTTCCGTCTGGTTCCCTTTACCGTGCGCACCGTCCAGGAGCTTCATCTGCCCAAAATTGTGCTGGACATAGCCCGCCTTACCCACGGCCTGGTGCTGATTGTCGGAGCCACGGGACAGGGCAAGACCACCACGATGAATTCCATTATCGACCGCATGAACTCAGAGCGGCGGGTGCGCATCATAACCGTCGAAGACCCCATTGAGTTTGTGCATCAGCATAAGCGCAGCATTATTTTACAGCGCGAGGTCGACGACGACACCAAGTCCTTTAACAATGCCTTGGTCGCCGCCCTGCGACAGGATCCCAACATCATCTGCGTGGGTGAGATGCGCGACCTAGAGACGATCAGCACCGCGCTCACTGCCGCCGAAACGGGGCACCTGGTGCTCAGCACCCTGCACACCCAGAGCAGCGCCCAGACCATCAACCGCATCATCGACGTATTCCCCTCATCGCAGCAGAACCAGGTGCGCCTCCAGCTGGCCAACACACTGCAGGCCGTTCTCTGCCAGCGGCTGCTGCCCAACGCCACCGGAGACGGACGCGTCCTAGCCTTCGAGATTCTTTTAGCGACTCAGGCGGTGCGCCACATGATCCGCGAAGGCCGCATCGAGCAGATTCACAACGCCATGCTCACCGGCCGCAACGAAGGCATGATGCCCTTGGATTACTGCCTGCGCGCCCTATACGAGGAGGGCAAAATTAGCTACGACACCGCGGTCAGCAACGCTCTGTTCCCCAACGCCTTTGAGAGCATCCGCAACGCCAGCGTAGATTTAGACCTGCTGTAGTCTTTTAGACATACCGATATGCGTGTATGGTGCTTTGCTAAAGCATTAGCAAGGCACCATACGCTTTTAAGGCTTATTTAAGCGCTGAACCAGCTTCTAATACGGCACTATTTGACGAAGCCAGGCATGCCCTTCGCTGGTATCATTTCTTGGGAAAAGCTACTAAGCGCGTTCCATCAGATTGCCGTATCATCGTAAACTATTTTTGCCGATTTGCGCTCCGCTTGCCTATAGCTTTTAAGTGACTTTGAAGATATACTAAACAGCTTAGTCCGCATGAGAAATGTGGATGTATATGTGACTGGCAGCAATGCCAAGTTTCTTGCCAAAGACATTATAACAGAGTTCCGCGGTCGGGGCGATGAAGTGCGTATGCATCCGCTGAGCTTTAGAGAATTCATCAGCGTATATCCCGGCGACCGCTATTCAGGATGGCGCGATTATGTTCTTTACGGAGGCATTCCCCTGGTTCTATCTCTTTAACGAACTAAAAATGCGCGGGTTCAATGTCGATGTGGGCTTCGTCACCTCCCACGAGACAGATAGAGACGGAAAGAAAATCCGCCGTCATAGGGAGATCGATTTCGTATGCAACAAAGGCTCCAAGAGATATTATATTCAGGCAGCCTTGACATTGCCCAACGAGGCAAAATGGGAGCAGGAGCAGCGCCCGCTTCTTACGACCGGAGATGCTTTTAAGAAAATAATCATAACCAAGGATGCCTTGGCGCCTTTATACAACGACAGAGGGATTTTGGTGATGAATATATTTGACTTTTTGCTCGATGCAAACAGCTTGGATCTGTAAATATTTCAGCTCGACTTCCTGAGACACTCGAATTATCGCATTACGCAGTCTGTTCTTTATCGCATACAGACGCAAGCAAAATATTCAACAACAAACTATTATATTGATTGTAATTACATGTGTTGACATTTTCAAAAATACTGTTACAATGCACTCGTCAAACAAAAGACAGCGCTGGTTAGTGCTTATGCAAGTTTTTAGCAAAATTTACACAAGCATACACAACAACCGTACTGTCGCTACAACGAGGAGTTAACATATAATGTCCGTTACCAAAAAGTTCACCAAGGGCAGCAAGCATGAGCTTGGCAGCGAAAAATGCCGCGTTACCTTTAAGCTGTCCAAGGAGCTGGCCAGCGCGCATCAGGCCGTAGGCGCCAGATTAGCGGGCACCTTCAACGATTGGGGCAAAGAAGACCCAGATAAGTATGTTATGAACGTTCTGAAAAACGGCTCATTTAGCATAACCATTACTTTGCCCGCCAACAATGAGTACCTTTACAAATATGTCATCCAAAATGCCAACGGCGAGGTTTGGGTAGTGGATGATGACAAGACAGTAGAGACACGCGTTACCGATTTCGAAAACTCGTATATTTCTACTTATTTAGATAAGGAATAGCAGCTTTTCTGCGGATTCGAGCTCCGCAGAAATTCTTGAGAGCGCCGCGGTACACAGCACAGACTTAGACGCTCTCAGCCTGAATGGCACACATATAATAGTCGTTCAACACCACACTCCATGAAAGGCACTGCCATTCTCCCCCAGGGAGAATGGCAGATGTCTTTTAAAAGCAACGCCATTAACTTTGGGAATCAGCGGCATTGGCTGTTGCTTATGCATGCGCGCTGGCGCAGCGTTTCTGTGAACACATTTGCGCCACAACGAAACTCCATACCAGACTTAATTATTTCAAGGTCTGCAGCTCGAAGTTTATATTATCGATCTGCTGCTGTACAGCTTCCAGCTCCTTGCGCGGCAGTCCCCCAGCTTCGTAAAGCTTTTGGTACTCTTCCAGCTTGGCTTGCTGCGCCTTTAAGTCCTTCTTAAGCTGCGCCCGGCGCTCGGCCGAATGATCGGTCTGATCCTTTTTATAATCCTGCACAGTTTTGGCCAGCTTGCGATCGCCGGCGACCTCTTTGTTAACCAGCGCGCTCACCTCATCCCAAGTGATCCCCGCCGTGACAGCTTCCTGCTTCGCCGCCTTCAGGCGCGCCTGGGCTTTGCTCAGCTGCTCCTTCACCTTTGCGATCTGTTCGGGGACATCCTTCTGCGTTTTTTTTGCGGCCAGCAGATTGGTGCGCACACCGGAGAGATCGCGGCGCACCTTTTCCACCTCTACGCGGGCTACCAGGCCCTCTTCAAGAAACTTGTCCATCTGCACCTCCTGACGGTGCAGAGTAGCATACCTATTCTCCAAGCGCTCGCGGTTTAGATCGGCGGTTTTCTGTTCGCGCTGACGCATTTCCAGCTCCACCTCCAGCGTATCAACCGCATTCTGAGCGACCAGCCAGCCCACCATCAGCGACTCGCGGCTGTTTACAGGCAAAGCACTGGCAGCGAAAGCGCCAGAGGGAGCGCTCTGCCCTGTTTCGCCAAAGGGCACGTAATTGCCGTTGGCATCGCGCATTTTCACATCGACATGATCGAGCGAAACGACTCCAACAACACTGCCGGTATTCAGCACATCCCCTACCTTTACCGAGGGCACAATATGACCATAGGTGACCTCGGTTCCGTTGCCGGAAAGCACCGTAACTCCCCATTGGTTGGTATACCACGGCGCGATGGAGACGACACGCCCCGGCCAGCCCACGCGCACCTCGGCCCCAGCGGGCATAGCGATATCGTAGCCCAAATGCAGGCCAGCGTGACGGCGGTAAATGGATACAGAGCGCGGCTCATAAAAGGTACTGCTGACCCAGGCTTCGGGAAAGGATATGCGCTGCAGATCTACGAGCTGATTAAGCGTGGTCACCGGTGTGGCTGAAACGGAATACGTCACCGCCGGAAGTGGCTGAGGCGTGCCATACTTATCCTTCAGCGCCTTGACAACTTCGGGTACCTGAGTAGACGAAGCGGCTTTAGGCTGAGCCTGGCCAGACGTACTTAGCCCGCTGAGTATAAGAGTTATCAGTGTACTAGCAACAAATTTACAATATTTATTCATTATTTGGCAATGCTTACTTATATATTAACCAATGTCGTTTAGCTAGTGTTTCGCGAACATATTCGCGCTGCACCAGCTTACGCGCGAGTTAGCTTGCTGACTCTCAAATTAGTCTGCAACAGCCTACCCAGCATAGAAAAAATATACTATCAATTACTGCTTTTATCAACAAGTAAAAATACGCTGTTAGCTAATGCTCATTTTACTGACCGCTAATTCATACTCTCAGCAACAAAAATAACCAAACTACACCGACGTTCAACAGCCTAAACAACGACAAATACCGTCATCTTTATCTGTTATTATTTTAGTGTATGCACAAGAGGTATTGCTTAACCACCAGCCATCCTAAACATATACGACATAGAAGCAGGAAGAAGCGCCGTCTCGTCCAGAGCAGCCATAGTGGCTTTGCAGCCGATTCAAACACGCAGCGGCCGGTACAGCTGTCACTGTGGAAAGTTATTAATAATGAAAGGCAAATACATTAAAATGACAGTACTACCACTCCAATGCCAGTAACTTAAGAGGCCTGGCATTGGGTATTGTTATTCATGTGCGTTAGCGCTACGCTGTTGGTCAGCGTACAAGTTAGCGTACATTATGCGTAACACCGCAATTCCCCAACAACTTTGGCCACCCCCTCTGTCGCTGGCGCGACTTCTCCCCCTGCC
>JAFSXO010000081.1 GCA_017444045.1 bacterium
AGGAACCGCCGGCTGGCCATACGGAGAAGGCTTGCCCAAACTGACTCCCTGGGGATTGTCTTCGCCTCCTAACGTATCGCCCTTAAAAGCTTTGGCGACCGACTGGAAGGTCAGCTTATCCCCCGCGCATTCCACCTTAACATGAGTGCCTGGCATTATCTTGTTGCGCAGGAAATACTCGGCAAACGGACGGGTAAGCCAGGTATCGATAGCCCGGTTTAGCGGCCTGGCGCCAAATTCGGGGTGATAGCCCTTGTCCAGGATGAAATCAACCGCGGCCGGCTCGATCTCAACTTCTACCTGCCGGTTCTCCTTTACGCGCTTAATGCTCTTGCGCAAATTAATATCAACGATACCCCGCATGTTCTCCCGCGAAAGAGTGCGGAACACCACGATCTCATCTATTCGGTTTAAGAACTCGGGGCGAAAATGCTCCAGCAGGGCGTTCTGGTAAGCAGAGGGCAGCGAATCCATCTGACCGACTACACCGGTGTCGGTATAGGGAGCGATGATACCGGCCCCGTGAGCCTTGATCGCCGGCCCATCTCCAGCAGCAGCGGCGCTCAGCTCCTCTTCCTCTTCTTCCTTTTGCAGCTTGGCCTGCAGCTGAGCCTCCTGATAAGCGCTGCGCGCGCCCAAGTTGGAGGTCATGATTATGATGGCATTGGTGAAATTGACCGTGTGCCCCTTGGCATCTGTCAGGCGGCCATCGTCGAAGACCTGCAAAAATATGTCAAAAATATCCGGATGGGCCTTCTCAACCTCGTCTAAAAGCAGCACGCAAAACGGACGCGTGCGCAGCGCCTTGGTAAGCTGTCCCTCGCCCTCGTAGCCGACATATCCAGGAGGAGCGCCGATCAGACGGGCCACCGAGTGCTTATCGTGAAATTCCGACATATCGAGGCGCACCATTTCGTGCTCGCTGCCGAACAGGAACTCGGCCAGGGTCTTAGCCAGCTCGGTTTTGCCCACACCGCTGGGGCCTAAAAACATAAACACGCCTGCAGGACGGTTAGGAGAAGAGAGACCCACGCGCACAACGCGGATGGTGCTGGCGACGGCGGCAACGGCGTGATCCTGGCCGATGACCCGTCCCTGCAGCAGATGCTCCATCTCCAGCAGGCGCGCCTCCTCCCCGTTAGAGACCCTGGCTACGGGAATTCCCGTCCAGTCGGCAATTACTTCGGCGATTACTTCCTCGGTGACCACCATATTGGCTTCGGGCGAGCCCGGAGCGTTGGTGCGGTTCTTTATTCTGGCTGCGGCTTCATCGATCAGGTCGATGGCCTTGTCGGGCAGATTGCGATCGGGCAGAAAGCGCATAGACAGCTTTACCGTAGCCAGCAGCGTCTCATCGGGATAGGTGACCCCATGGTGCTGCTCGTAGCGCTGGCGCACACCCTTCAAGATCTCAAAAGCGTCCTCTTCCGAGGGCTCGCCCACCATGACCTGCTGAAAACGGCGCTCTAAAGCTGGATCGGCTTCGATATACTTGCGATACTCGTCGATGGTGGTAGCGCCCATTACGCGCAGATCGCCGCGCGCTAAGGCAGGCTTAAGAATATTGCCGGCATCCATGCCGCCCTTAGAATCGCCAGCTCCAACTATCTGATGGATCTCGTCAATGAAAAGGATGATCGAGCTGTCGCTCTGGGCCTCCTTCATTATGTCCTGAAGGCGCTTTTCAAATTCACCTCGGTGCCCCGTACCGGCCACCAGCGAGGTCAGGCTTAAATCAATTAGGCGCTTATCGCGCAGAGCTTCGGGAACAGTGCCGGCGGCAATGCGCAGAGCCAGACCATAAGCAACAGCGGTTTTACCGACGCCGGCTTCGCCCACCAGAACGGGATTGGATTTGGTCTTGCGCGTGAGCACCTGCAGCACCCGGCGTACCTCATCGTCGCGTCCGATGACCGGATCGATTTTGCCCTGTCGGGCCATCTCGACCATATCGCGCCCATACTGAAGCAGCATTTTGACGCCCTTGCCATCCTTCTTGCCGTCTCCGCCTGAAGAGCTGGCAGACTGCTCATATGAAGCGGAAGCCTCGGGAGCGGTGGGCAAAGGTGAAGGCGTAGCCTGTGAGCCCACCCGACGCCCTAAAATATCGTCGCGCAGCGTAAGCAGGTCGACATTCTTAAGGCGCAGATAGCGGCAGGGCACGCTGCGCCCCTCGCGCAGTATCGCGGTGACTATGTGCTTGGGCTCCAAACGCAAAGCCCGGCAGGACTCCGCCTCTTCATAAACAGTGCTTTTCATCAGACGCCTAAAGCGCGGGGTTTCGGGCATACCATCCCACAGCGGATCGGGATCGCCTACGGGCACAAAATCCAATATCCCATTTTCTAAATCACTGCTGGTAATGCCAAAACGCGACAGCGACTCGGCTATCGAGCCATCGACGCGGCAGGCAGCCGCAAATACATGCTCCAGCCCGAGATAATGGTGTTTCCAAGCGCGTGACAGATCGATGGCCTGCGCCATCATTCTTTCGGTAAGTTCACTGTTGTTCAAAGCCATAACTATTTAATATTCACGACAAAGAGAACTTTTCTTCCCTACGGCGCAACATTTTTACTGGGCTACATAACCGTGTTATTTAGCCAATGTCATTAACTTACGGATTCTAAGTTAAGCCCCGACTTGCCTGGCTAGGGCTCGCTACTATTCATTTATAAGCGAAGCGTTCTTCTTCCAGCGGTTGCTCAAATAATAGCACCAGGTTATCAGAAAGCCCATGCCAAAGCCGAACAGCCCGTTGGTCCAGATTATTGTATGGCCGAAATACGCGCTATATCTAAACAAGTAAGTAACAAAGACCCGGACACTCAGCGCCCCTGTTGCCACCATCGTGGGAATTCCGGGATGATTAGTCCCCTGAAACAGCCCGAACAGCGGCACATATGCGGCGAGAATAATATTGACAAAGGCTATCGTGCGCAAATGAGAGCCGCAGTATGAGACAGCCAAGCCTCCCAGCCCAAAAGCAGCGGGGATAATGTCGGCACAGAACCAAACTAAGCCAGCTATAAGCAAGGTCACCCCCAGCGACATTAGCACAGTCTGGCGCGCTCCCAGACACACGCGGTCTAAGCGCCCCGCTCCAACATTTTGGCCAGTATAGGTGGCCAGAGTGGTCTGAAATGCGTGGCTGGGAAAGTTCATATACATTTCTGCGCGAGTTCCGACGGCAAACGATGCCGTCATAACCTGGCCAAAGCCGTTGGCCGCCCGCTGAATAAAGGTCAGTCCCAGCGATACGATGAGCATCTGCGCCGCGATGGGGAATCCTACCGTAAGAGTTTTTTTAGCCAAAGCCGCATCCCAGGTATACTCGCTCAGCTTAAAGCGAAACTGCGGATACCTGCGCGTCATGTAGCAATACGCCGCGGCAAAGCAGGCCACCTCGGCACAGGCCGTGGCCACAGCCGCTCCAGACACTCCCCACCCCCAATGGGCAACAAACAGAATATCCAAAGCCACATTTATTACCGAAGCCAGGAGCAAGAAATACAGCGAAGCAGCGCTGTCGCCCACGGCGCGCAAAATAGCGTTGCAGATATTGTAACCGTACTGAAAAAACAGGGCCAGCGAGTAAAGCCGGAAATACTGCAGCGCCATATCGAGAATCTCTGGCGGCACCGCAACAAAATATGCAAAGGCGGGGCGGGACACAGCAATTCCCAGCAGCGAAGCGCCCAAGCCCATTCCCAGCAGCAAAATAATGCCCGTAGAGGCACTCGCGCGCATCTTAGCCTCATCGCCAGCCCCAAAATACTGGGAGATTACCACCCCATTGCCGGCCGAAAAGCCTATGGACAGCGTAAGGAACAAAAAGACAAAGCTTTCGGTGGTGCCCACCGCCGCTAATGCGGCCTGTCCCGCGTAATTGCCGACAATAATCGCGTCTACAGTCGTATATAGCTGCTGGAGCAGCGCTCCTAAAAGAACGGGAAAAGCAAAGCGCAGGATATGCTTCCAGGGCGCACCCTCCACCATACTACGGCTGGCCATAATAAAGCCAACCTATTTGCGGGAGATCTTCGCCACGCACTCCACGTGGTATGTCTGCGGGAACATATCGATCGGCTGAACCTCATCGACCCGATAACCGCGCTCGCAAAGCATACCCAGATCGCGGGCCAGGGTCGAGGGATTGCAGGATACGTAAACCAAATTGGGGATGCGCATCTTGGCTATGGTCTCAATTACAATAGGATCGCATCCCTTGCGCGGCGGATCGATAATCGCGCTGCGGAATTTCTGGCCTTTGTGGTACAGACCAGGCAGAACCCGCTCGACGGTTCCGTAAATAAAGTCGGTATTGGTGAATTCGTTAAGATCGGAGTTGATCACCGCATCCTCAATAGCGGCCTGGCACTCGTCAATGCCCACAACCCTCTTAGCCCTGCGAGCCACGTACAGCGCCAGCGATCCCACTCCGCAGTAGGCGTCCAGCACCATATCTTTGGGTTTAATATCCAAATAATCGTCTAAAGCCTTATAAATGCACTCCAGCCCTTCGACATTGACCTGGAAGAAGGAATTGGCCGAAACGTGGAATTTTATGCCGCAAACCTCCTCAACCAGATACTCACTGCCCCAAAGCACCTGATTGCGCATACCCAGCACAACGTTTGAGCGGTGCGGGTTGAGATTTAGCACCACTCCGCGCAGATGCTTGACCCGTTTGCGCACCATATCCACAAATTCATTGATCTGCGGCAAGCGCGGCTGGCTGGCCACAACCACTAACAGTGTCTCCTGCATTTTGCGGCTGCTGCGGGCAACCAGATAGCGGATCGTGCCAGAACCGTCCTGAGGATTATATACCGGCCAATTAAGGCGTTCCATAGCCTCGCGGGCCGCCGCAATAGCTCGGTTATTCTGCTCGTCCTGAATACAGCAGCGGTCTATTTTTACGATGGTATGCGTTCCCTGAGCATAAAAACCGGCATAAGGGCGGTAGCGCATCTCTTCATCGGTGTTGGTTTTGGAGCGCAGATACGGCTTTGCCCCCACTATCATCTGCACCTTGCCGCGGTAGTTCCAGGGCGTTTCCATATGCCTGCAGGAGCGCACCTTAACCTGATCGAGCCCGGCTATATGCTGCAGAGCATCAACGGCCATCTTAGTCTTAAACTGAAGCTGAGCCTCGTAAGCTACATGCTGCAGGTGACACCCGCCACAGTCGTGATACATGGAACAGCGAGGCATTACGCGCTGCACAGAGGGCTTAATTATCTTGGTAATGCGGGCACGGCCGTAGTTCTTTTTCATCTCGGTAACCTGCACCTCGACCTCATCGCCAGGGGCACCGCCAGGTATGAACAGCACAAAATTATCGACACGGCCAACTGCTTCGCCCCCCACGGCAAAGTCGTGTATGGTCAAATTAACCTGCGCACCTACACTCAATATCTCTGGCATTTATCTACTTACCCACTAAAATAATAATTTTCACCGACTCTTCTTCTTACAATAATATCACATTTGCTATCTTTATCCTATTCTCAAAACGACAAAAAAATTAATAAAACGGCAAATAAAAAGCATATATGTTAACACAATTTTCGTAAGTTGCAGAGGTATCTAATCGCGCAACCATTGCCCAGAAATCACTTCAAAGAGCAACCAAGCAGTATCGGCGCGGGTTTAGCAATGATACTGGACGCTGGGGCGTCAGTCTCATTAACTAAGCAATGGCCAATAGATCCCCATTATAGCTCCCCCTAAAGGATGGCAGGGGGAGATGTCGCGACTGCGACAGAGG
>JAFSXO010000012.1 GCA_017444045.1 bacterium
AGCGTATACTGATAACCTGCCCACCCTGGCCAGTGCTGGATAGGGGAGAACTGCGGGTGGTGGGGTGCCGATCTGACGAAAAGGGAAGCACCTGGATCCTGGCCTACAGCGATTATGTGCGCGTGGGCCCGGCGGAGCGTACAAGGTGAGTGCTGAAGGTAACGACAAGCTGCTATGGGATGAGCTGAGCGAGCGTGAGCTTCTGGATCGCATCGACAGGGAGCGTTTGCCCTGCCATGTCGCGGTGATCATGGACGGCAATCGCCGCTGGGCGCGGAAACGCCATTTGCCCGTGGCTTTTGGCCACAAGGAAGGGGTTAATGCGTTTCGCCGAGTGATGGAAACCAGCCGCACGCTGGGCATTAAGTATCTTACCGCGTATGCGTTTTCCGCCGAAAACTGGCAGCGCTCCAAAACCGAAGTAACCCTGCTCATGCAGCTGTTCGAGTATTACGTCAAGGCCGAGCGCGACAATATGATGCGCAACGGCATACGCTTTCGCTGCATAGGTAAGGTCGATTCGCTGCCCCAGGCCGTGTGCCGCGAGCTGCGGAAGACAGAGGAAATCACCGCCGACAATAAGGACATGACCTTAAATCTGGCGGTCAACTACGGGGGGCGCGATGAGATCGTCGAAGCGGCGCGCCAGCTGGCGGCCCGGGCGGTAAGCGGCGAAATCAGGGCCGAGGATATCGATGAAGCGGCTCTGGCATCGTCTCTTTGGACGGCTGGCCAGCCCGATCCCGATCTGCTTATCCGCACCAGCGGAGAACTGCGGATCTCTAATTTTCTGCTCTGGCAGGCCGCTTATACCGAGTTTTGGTTTAGCGATATTCTGTGGCCCGATGTAGACGCTAAAACGGTCTATCGGGCGGTTTTAGAGTATCAGCAGCGCGAGCGGCGCAAGGGGGCCTAGCCCGATATGGCGCAGCTGTATTGCGAGGCTTTCTGCGCTGAGCGTTTATCCTGCGCTGAACGTCTATTATTCTTCTGGGTCGCTTAGTCATGGGAGACAGCAAGGTTAAAAGCAAGCACAGCAATTTTTGGACGCGTGTGGCCACGGGAGTTCCCCTGGCGCTGGCGGCCATTTTTCTGGTGTATCTGGGAGGATGGTGGTTTACCCTTCTGGTGGCTCTGGCCGTATGGCTGGCCGTCAGCGAGCTGGGGACATTTATGCGCCGCAAGGGTATTGAGCCTCAGTGGTATACGGCAGTGTTAAGCTCTCTGCTATTGGTTGGGGGAGCTAATTTTTTGTCCTATGCCCACTTCGAGGGCCTGATGCTGCTCAGCATTATCGCTATGGGCATCGGCGAGGTGTGTCGCTTCGGCAAACGGCGGCAGCCCTTAACTGGGGCAGCCGGAACGGCGCTGCTGATGGTGTACTGCGGCTGGCTGCCGGCTCACGCGGTGCTGCTGCGGCGTCTTCAGCTGGCCGACGCTGCCAAGGGAATCACGCTGAACTGGCCCGACCTGGGGCTGGCTCTGACCGGGCTGCTGCTGGTGTGCTGTATCGCTACCGATGTGGGAGCATACGGGTTTGGCAAAATGCTGGGCAGACACCTGCTTTCTCCCAGTGTTAGCCCTGGCAAAACCATTGAGGGCTCTTTGGGAGGTGTGCTGGCAGCCATGCTTCTGGCCTGGGGCTGGAGCGTTTGGTGCGGCCTGCCGCTGGGGCACTGTTTGGCTCTGGCCGGTGTAGGCTCGGTTATCGCCCAGTTCGGCGATCTGTTTGAATCCGCCTTAAAGCGCGATGTAGGGGTTAAGGATTCCAGCAATCTGCTGGCCGGCCATGGGGGAGCGCTCGATCGCCTCGATTCCTTCCTGCTGGCCGTGCCCTTCTTTTATGCCTATGCGGTTTTCTTTTTTGTGAATAGCTTAAAGTAAAGCATATATTTAGTTATAGTTTAACAGATACAGTGAAATAAACTATCGAGGAGTAGCACAGTGAAAACGATATCCGTTTTGGGCTCAACCGGTTCTATCGGTACGCAGACTTTAGATGTAGTGGAGGCATATCCCGACCGTTTTCAGGTGGGAGCTTTGGTGGCCAACCGCCATTGGGAGCTTTTGGCCGAGCAGGCCCGCAAATTCCGTCCGCGGGCGGTTGCCATCGGTGATGAGAGCTTTTATCCGCAGCTGAAGGATGCCCTGAGTGGCTGTGAAGTGGAAGTCTTAGCCGGAGAGGCCGGAGTGATTGAGGTGGCCAGCCGGAAGGATGCCGACATTGTGCTCTCTGCCCTGGTGGGAGTGGCCGGTCTTAGGCCCACGGTGGCGGCTTTGGAGGCCGGAAAGCCCATTGCCTTGGCCAATAAGGAAACTCTGGTCGTGGGCGGAGAATTGGTGACGGCCCTGGCCAAAAAGCAGAACGTTCCTCTGCTGCCGGTCGATTCCGAGCATTCCGCGATATTCCAGTCCATAAGAGGGCGGGGACTGCAGGCGGTTAAGCGCATAATGCTTACCGCTTCGGGAGGGCCGTTCCGCACTGTGCCTGCCGATAAGCTCGCGGCCATGACGGCTGCCGAGGCTCTGCAGCATCCCACTTGGAATATGGGTGCCAAGATAACAGTCGACTCCTCGTCGCTGATGAACAAGGGCTTTGAGGTGCTCGAAGCTATGCACCTGTTCGAGGTAGGCCTAGACCAGATAGATATCTGGGTGCATCCGCAGAGCATCGTGCATTCGATGGTGGAGTTTTGGGACGGCTCCGTCATTGCCCAGATGGGCCCGCCCGATATGCGCACTCCTATTCAGTATGCTCTGGGCTATCCCGACTGCCTGACGCACAGCTGGCAGACGCTTTCGGTGCAGCACTGCCGCAGTCTGACCTTTGAAGAGCCGCGCTGGGATGATTTCCCCTGCCTGTCCTACGCCTTCGAGGCTGGGCGCCGCGGCGGCACGATGCCCTGCTGCTTAAACGCCGCCAATGAAGTGGCGGTCGCTGCCTTCCTGGCTGGTAAGATTACCTTCGGCAGCATTCCTAAGGTCTTGCGCCAGGCTATGGATCAGCACACTCCTCTGGACAGTCCCAGCCTGGAGGTGCTGTCTCAGACCGATGCCGAGGTGCGTCGCTTAGCGTCTGAATACGTGCGCCAGTTGGCTAAGTAAGGTTTGCTGATTAGCTTGCTGATTGCTTGACTGAATATTATTGTTGCCCGATTCCATAGCGCTCGGCGGGCAGGGAACTGCGGAGAGCTGCTGGAAAAAAGCCGGCCTTTAATTGAGCGCTATACGCGGAGGTAATTTTGTCTGTTGTCACCTGGTTATGCGGTCACTTTACAAGTGTTATCGCGGTATGCGTGGCCTTTGGGTTTATTATCGCCATTCACGAGCTGGGCCATTTTATTATGGCGCGGCGGGTGGGGATCCGATGCCCGAAGTTTTCTATAGGCTTTGGCCCGCGGCTGTTCTCCTTTGAGTTCAGGGGCACGGAGTTCAGCGTGTCCCTGCTCCCGTTGGGAGGCTATGTTATGATGCTGGGCGAGGATCCCGATTCAGATGATAAGCAGGACGAGTTCAGCATGGTGTCCTCGTATCTGTCGGAAGGGATTCTGCCTGCCTCGCGCGACGATGTAGCGGCGGCCATTGCCGCCAGAGAAGCGGATTTTTCTGGCGAGCCAGCTGAGCAGAAGCGCTTCCGCAGTGTGCTTGGGCATGTCCGCTATCTGCCCGACAAGATTTACGAGAATGTGCGCCAGCTCGAGGGCAATTTTAACGACGCGTCTATACCGGCGCGCATGGCCGTTATTCTGGGCGGCGTTACCATGAACTTTATCTCGGCGCTGATTCTGTTCTGGATTATCGGCGCCTGTTACGGTCTTGTCGATTTAAGCCCTAAGAGCCTGCCTATAGTTATGAAGGTCTTTTCGGGATCGCCCGCCGCCACTGCCGGTATCGCCTATGGCGATCGTATCACTGAGATCAACGGCCTGCCCATCGTTTCGGGCAGCGAGATGGTGAAGGCCTTGGGTGACTGCCCGGCGCGCCCGGCGGAAATCGTGGTTAAGCGCGGTGAGGAAGAGCAGAAGGTTAGCCTTGTGCCCAACGCGCTGATCGGAAGCTGGGTATTTCATCCCAATTCCACCGATAATGGTCTGCCCAAGGTTGCCGATATCAGCTCCTTTGGCGAGGCGGCTCCTTCGGCTCTGGCCGCCGGCGATGTGGTCACCGCGGTGAATGGCCAGCAGGTGGCTTCTGTAAGCGACTTAGTGGGCTGCTTTGACAGGCTTTACGTAGAGGAGAACGCCAAGAAGCCGGCTCCCAGCAAATGCGAGGTCACGCTGGAGGTTAAGGGCAAGGGCGAGGTGAAGGCTTCGCTTCCTACCGGAAGTCTTAAGCCGGTGGGCAAAATCGGCATTATGCCAGCTCAGGTAACGGAGTTTAAATTTATAAAGCACACCACCAATGAGGTTCAGAGCGTAGCCGAGGGCAGCCTGGCGGCCCGCCTGGGCTTTAAGAGCGGCGATATGATTTATTTCGTCAACGGAGCCAGAGTGGCCGATATTGAGAGCCTTAACGAGGTTCTGGTGGCGTCCAGTAAGGGTGTAAGCGCCGAGCATCCGCTGGTGTTTGATATAGCTCGCAGCAATGAGCACGTGGAAATTAAAGCCGATGAGGTCATTCCCGATGCTATCGGCATGGGGCTTACGCTGCGGCCTATAACCATGGGGCTGGTTGTTTCCCGCTCCTTCTCTATGATAGGCCGGCTGATCGTCGCGCCCGTCATCATCGTCAAGCAGATGCTGGACAAAATGCTCAGCCCAGAGCTGGTGAAGGCTTCCATGTCAGGTCCGCTGGGTATCATGCAGATGATTTTCGAGCTGTCCGACCAAGGGATGGGCAAGCTGCTGTATATTACCGCGTTAATCAATGCGGCTGTCGGCGCTTTTAACGTGATTCCTTTCCCTGCCCTTGACGGCGCCCGTTTTTGCGTGCTTTTATTCGGCTGGGTGCGCGGTCGCGAGGTTGATCCCCGCAAGGAGGCCATGGTGCACAATATAGGGCTGTTCGTGCTGCTCGGTTTGGTGCTTCTGGTAACATTTTTAGACGTGCAGCGCTTGTACGCCGGAGTTCCGCTGACAAAGTAATTATGTGCTGAATGGCAGACTGTGCTGGTTGGCATGGGGAGATGTCGCAGCTGCGACAGAGGGGGAAAAATGGAAAATAATGGTGCTGAGCGTAAGTCTAAACTGTTATTTGTGCTGGTCAATGCTTGCACGCTTCTGAACCTGCTGATGGGCGTGGCAGCCGTTTTTGTTGCCCCTAAGTGCCTGGTTCTAGCCGCCTGGCTTATCGCCGCCAGCGTGATTTTCGATGCCAGCGACGGCTATTTGGCCCGCCGCTGGGGAGTGAGCAGCGAGTTCGGCGCTCAGCTCGATTCCTTGGGCGATTTTAGCAGCTTTGCTTTGGGTACCGGGGTGATGATGTATTACGCGATCATCTGCCACGGTGTTTCGCCGCTGTGGGGCGGTTTGGCTGCAGCTGCCTACATCGTCTGCGGGGCGATACGCCTGGCGCGCTACAACGCTACCACCGATTCTCTGTGCCCTCCCGAATATTTCATGGGCCTTCCTTCTACAGCGGCTGCCTGCATACTGGCGGCTATCGTTGTATTCGGTAAGTGCGAGTGCGGGCTGTCGTTGGCCGCTCTCACCGCTGTTTACGGCCTGCTGATGGTCTGCACTCTGCCGTATCCCAAGCTGACCAAGATGACCTGGGTGCCCAAATGGGTGTGGGCTATACCGTTTGTGCTCGCTCCCTTCTGCGCTACTGTGGTGACCTGGGTCTGCGTGGCTACTTATACGCTCAGCGGAGCTTACGTCTGGCTGCGTCGCCGCACTGGTTCTAAGCGCGGTAGGTAGCTATGGGCAGGCGTTTGCTGTTTTCGGGATATTTCGGCTTTGGCAATACGGGCGATGAGGCGATCATTGAGGCCCTGTGCCAGGAGGTGCGCCGGCAGGACGCCGAGGCTGAGCTGTCGGTGCTGCTCGACAATAGGGACTTAGCTGAGAGGCTAGGGGTAACCGCGTATCCGCGCCGCTGTCTGCGCAGCGTGGTGAAAGCCCTGCACAGCTGCGATATGCTGGTCTCCGGAGGCGGAGGGCTGATCCAGGACACCACTGGCCTGGGCAGTGTCGTCTATTATTTGGGTGTAATAGCGCTGGCCCGTTTGCTGGGGCGCCCCGCTTTCATGATGTGCCAGGGCTTTGGCCCCCTGCGCCGGAAGCTATCGCGCGCATTGGCGCGGTTTCTGCTTCCCTGCGCTACTGCGTCGGCCTGGCGCGACGAGCAGTCCCTTAGCGAGGTACGCGGCTTGACACCGAAGCTTAAAGCTGAGCTGAGCGCGGATCCCGCGCTTTTGCTGACGCCGGTAGGCGCTGATGAGCTGGCGCCTGTTATGCAGTCCTGCAGCTTGCGCTCTCCCTATATCGTAGTCGCTTTGCGGCGCTGGCCTGGGCTGCGCCTTGATGAGGTCGCGGCGATACTGAGGCAGACTCTGGAGACGGCTGCCGATATGCAGCTGGCCATTCTGCCATTTCAGGAAAGTCAGGACAGCGGGCTGGCCGAGGAGCTGGAGCAGAGGCTGGCGGACTGCGGAGGACGCGTACATTTGCTCAGAGGCCTGCAGCCGCGGCAGATACTTGGAGTTATCGGCGGCGCCGAATGGGTGCTGGCCATGCGCCTGCACGCTTTGATCTTTTCCGCGTCGCAGGGCGTGCCGTTTATGGGAATTGCATATGATCCTAAGGTGGCCAGCTTCTGCGAGCGCTGCGCAGCGCCGTATCTGACCTTGGAGGCCTGGCAGGAGGCGGCTTTGGGCGCTTTGTGGAAGGAAGCCTGGCCGCAGCGCGACGAGATGCGCCAGAAGCTGGTCTCTGCTGTGGAGCCGATGCGACAGGCCGTCCGCGATACGGTAAGCCAGGCACTGCAGCTGGCCGGCGGTGAGGCCTGATTTTTATTAGCTGTTAAGGCAGAATGCGTTATGAGCGACAAAGATAAACTAGATGATCTGGAAGAACGTTCGGAATACTTAGCTTTGCAGCTGTCAGGCTATTCAAAGGCCGCGCTGGTGATGATTTTTGTGGTCTATCTGGGCTGGGCGCTGGCAGGCGGCATCGACGCTCATCTTCTGACGATGCAGGATGCGCAGCTGAATCAGGAGATGACTAAATTAGCAGAAAATACACTGAATCAGTCGGCTCAGGATTGGCAGGGTACATTTGCGAATATCATGTACCGGATAGGGCCGCGCATGCACTGGTTTGCCGATGCGTTTATCAGCGGCGTTCTCACCTGCGCTTATATCGGCTGGCTGGTGGGCCGCTGGACTGAAAACCCGCGCTGGGCGGGGCTGCTTCCGGTGCTGTATATTTTTTCTGGGCTGAATCCCGCCTGTATAGGCGACAATGTTTACGTGCAGAGGCTTACGCTGGAGGAGCAGTTTTTGGTTGTAGCCGGGCAGTGCACAGCGGCGCATTTGATGGCCTACAGAGCGTTCGAGAAGAAACAGTCTCGTTAAGTTAAGCAATGGTCAATTGATCCCCATTATAGCTACCCCTAAAGGATGGCAATGGTTATAAGTTAGCGATTAGCTAACGTGTTAACATCCTAACTCCCCCTAAAGGATGGCAGG
>JAFSXO010000082.1 GCA_017444045.1 bacterium
AGGGCAGCTAAACGGCTCTGACATAGAGCATCTTCTTACCAAGAACTGTCCCGGCGCAAAACAGCGCTCGACGGCTACGCGCACAGGGCGCCCCAGACGCTGGGCAAGCTCTGCTGCCATGCCCCCGCCTTTGCCCACAAAACGCCAGGCTGCCCGAGGGGAAAGATGAACCGCATACACTTCGGCGGGAAGCTCACTATGGCAGCGCAGCAGCTCACGGCGAGCCTTAAGCGCGGTCTCCCGGGCCGACAGAACCCGTCCCTGCCCATGGCAACGCGGACAGGCTTCATCGAGTATGCGCCCCAGATCCTTACCCTCGCGCTTGCGGGTTATCTGCACCAGCCCCAATTCAGTCATGCCCATCAGCTTAGTGCGCACCCGGTCTCGCTTAAGCTGATCGGCCAAATGACTGAGCAGGGCTTCCTGCTCCTGGGCATCGTCCATATTGATAAAATCGACAATGATAATCCCGCCCATATTGCGCAGGCGCATCTGCCGGCAGACCTCCGCGGCCGCCTCAAGGTTAGTAGCCAGAATAGCATTCTGCTTAACATTCTGGGCAGTATTGACGTCGATAACCCACAAAGCTTCGGTATGCTCGATGATTAAATTGCCGCCAGACTTAAGATGAATCTTGCGATGCAGGGCCTTGTCGATGGCATCATCAATAGACAGGCTGGAGAAAAGCGGCTCAGGGGCTGAATACAGGGTTACTTTATCCTCAAGCTCCGGGGCCACAGACGCCAGCAGCTGACGCAAATGCTGATATTCCTCGCGGTTGTCGATTACGATCCTGTCACAGGCGGCCGGAAGCATATCGCGCACTACCTTGTCCACAAAAGAGGAGCCCTTATACAGACACGAGGGAACCGGCATCACCTTGGCATCGCTTTTAATGCTCTCCCAGCAGTTCCAAAGCAGCTCCCATTCGCCGCGCAGATCCTCTTCGCTGCAATTGTTAGCCGCGGTGCGCACGATAGTTCCGCAGCGTCCGGATACAATGCTGTGGGCTATATTGCGAAGGCGCTCGCGCTCATCCTCTGCGGAGATCTTGCGCGAAACCCCAACATGGCAGGCCGGGATGGTGGGCAGCAGGACAAAGAAACGGCCGCTTAAAGATATATTTGTGGTCAGCCTGACACCCTTTTGGCCTACGACATCCTTGGCAATCTGCACCACAGTATCCTGCCCCGTTTTGGCTATATCGGCAATGCGACGCCGAGCCGTAACTGCCGGAGGCAGATCCAGATCGCGAAGATGGGCAGAGGCATCGTCGGCGCAGAGAAAGCCATTGCGCTCCAGGCCGATATCTACAAACGCCGCATTCATGCCGTCGATAACGTTCTGCACGCGACCCTTAAAAATACGGCCTACCTTACTGTCTTCACAGTCGATCAGCGTTTCCATCAGACAGCCATCTTCATAGAGAACAGCCCGGGCTTCGCGCTCATCTATGGATATGAAAACCTCTTGGAGCATGGCACTGACACCTACAAAGAACTATTATCAGCGTCCCTCATCATCAAAGCTAACTTTAAAGCTGTCAGGCCACAGGTATTTATCGACAATTACCTTAACCTCAGCCTGGATGAGTTTTTCCAACGCGATTACCTTGTCTTCATCAAACCACGAACTAGCTTCGGGGGAAAGGCTCATAATAACCTTGCGGCGAGGATGCTGAGGAGCGCGGCGCAACACTTCGCGGCGGGCGCTTAACGCTGCCGACTTGGGAGAGAGTATCTTTCCATAGCCATGGCACAGAGGGCACTCTGTTCTCAGCATACCGTCCAGATCTTTGCCCTCGCGCTTGCGCGTAAGCTGCACCAGACCCAGCTCAGTCATTCCAACCAGATCGAGGCGAGTGCGATCCTTGCGCAGCTCATCGCCTAGACAGTCGAGCAGCCTGCGCTTGTCTTCATCGGATTCCATATCGATAAAATCGACGATGATCATGCCCGCCATATCCCGCAGGCGCAGCTGGCGGCAGACTTCCTTGCAGGCCTCCATATTAGTCAGCAGGATAGCGTCCTTCCTGGTATTCTGAGCCGTATTGACGTCTATTACCCAAAGCGCCTCAGTGCGCTCAATCACCAGATTTCCACCCGACTGAAGCTGCACCTTACGCTGAAGCGCCTCCTCTATGCCCTGCTCTACCCCAAAGAAATCAAAGAGCGGGCGGGTGCTATCGCTGTAATAATGGACCTTATGAACCAAATTGGGCGCTGAGCGCTGCAGGCTCTTAATGAGATAGCGGTATTCGTCTTCATTATCTATGAGCAGACGATCTACATCGTCATTGAGAAGCTCTCTGGCCACCCAGTCTACCAGAGGGGGACGACGGAGCAGCAAATACGGAGCCTGATGGCTGGCAGCGCGATC
>JAFSXO010000083.1 GCA_017444045.1 bacterium
GAGGATGCTTACAAAATGAAGGGTATGACCGAGCAGAAGAACCGCAAGGAGATCAATAAGATCACTATGGAAAGCGGTGTGGACTGCGCGGTAACTCCTTGGTGCGCTGCCTGGGCGATGAATATGCTCAACGATCACGGTGTTCTCGACACCAAGAGCTGTCCGAATGTAAACTCTTGTCCTACCGTTGCCAACGGGGCCAAGAGCCAAGGTTTATGGCGCGACGCCGAAAAGTACACGCCGCAGCCCGGAGACGCGATCCTGTTCGACTGGGACGGCAAACGCAATCACGCCATGCACATCGGCATCGTCGTCGAAGTCAAAGATGGCAAGGTTATTACGATTGAAGGCAACACCAGCGATTCCGTGAACGAGCGCCAGTATGCTCTGGATTCGAGAAAAATAATGGGCTACATCGAATGCGGTGCTCAGAAGAGGTAATAATAGGATAGACGCTAGCCGGTAGAGGTGTGTCAATGGCTTTTTCGTGAGCCAGCGCTGAGAATGCGCGTAAAGCTGCGAAAGGGCCATTGGCATTTTAAGAGATCATGAGCCGGGCAAGCGTCTTCGCCAGACACTGAAGCCTGAGCAAGGTAACGAAAAAAAAGAGGCCAGAACGCGAAGCGGAAAAAGAATGCCGACCGCGAATGTAATTATATTAAGCAACAGGTAATTGTGGCAGCTGCTAGGCCACTTAGGTCAATTAGTTACGGAGGGCGGCTATGGCCGAACAAAATGGTCAGATGACAGCGTCTGGTTCTGCGGAAAACGAGTACAGAGATGAGCAGCAGGGGGAGCACGTATTTTTCGTGCCCGCTCCGCAGCCGCTGTTGCTGAATGGCAATGAAGAAGCAGAAGAAAACTATTATGCAGCTGCCGAAGACTTAAGCGCCTCTGAAGAGCAGGCCCCCTCGCCTCTGTTGGATTCTGTGCCCATTTTGGTGCGCCAGTCAACGCTCGATGCCGAAGTAGAAGCCATGAAAAAAGGCTCTGTCCGGCGGGTCAGCCCTACTAATAAGTTTGCGGCCAGCGTGGCCACCAGCCGTTTGCAGGAGCAGGCGGCTAAGCGTTCCGCTTATACGTATCGTCCTATGCCTGCGGCCGACAAGAATGCTCAGGCACCAATCGTGCCCGATATGGTCTCTGCCGCTAAGGGCGATGCTGAGCCTAACAGTCAGGCGAAGAGCAGTGCGCCAGATGCGTCGGCTCCCGAGGGCAAGATTTTAGAGCGGCCGCTAGGCAGCACTACTACGGGACCGCGCGCCTTGGTTACCCCGGTAAAACCAAGGGCTTTAAATAGTGTTACCGTTAAAAAGCTGGCCATGCACGCTGTGCCCTCGTCCCTTCGTTTGGGGGCACCGGCGCGATCTAGCATAAGAATCCGTCCAAATCCAAAAATCACTAGGCAGTCGCCTACCGAGGGCCGCAGCATCAGCAGCGGAGGCGAAAATCAGATCCGGGCTTCGCGTCCTATTGTGGGCGTGCGCACGGAGTCGGGAGCTATTGTGGCGGCTCCTCCTAAGAATCCTCCTTCTGCTCAGGCTGATGGCAAGCCTGCGCCTCGCGCTAAGGACGACGGAAGCGCTGCGCGCCCGGCAGGCGGCAAGGCTCAGCCCGCAGCTGCCGCTAAGGATGCGGGCAGCTCCGCCCGGCCGGCGGCTGATAAAGTCCAGTCTGCTCCTGCCGCTAAGGCGCCAGATAGTGCCTCGCCTTCCTCAGCTGATGAAGCTGCTTCTGCCGCTAAGGTGGGCAGCACTCCGCATCCTGCGGCGGGAGAGGGCAGGCCAGCTGCGGCAAAAACTAGCTATCCTTCTTTTGATGATAAGCCGAAGTCTGATGCTCAGGCGGCTCCTGCGGCCTCGCGCCCGCCTGCGGCGCCAGCGCGCCCCGTTCCTGGCGGTGCCCGTCCTGCGCCTGTAGCTTCGCGCCCGCCTGCGGCGCCTGCGCGCCCCGTTCCTGGCGGCGCCCAGCCTGCGCCTGTAGCTTCGCGCCCGCCTATGCCATTTGGCCAGCCCGCTCCCAGCGGTCCCAGACCCCCTATAGCTCCGCGTCCGCCTGTCATGGCTGGAAAGCCCGCGCCTCCGGCAGCTAAGCCCGCGGCTCCTGCGCGTCCCGCTGTGGTCGCCGGGCGTCCTGTGCCTCGCACGGCTAAAGAGAATACGGGCAGCGTGGTGGCAGGGCGTCCTGTGCCGCGCGCAGCGCGGCCAGCATCCGGAGCTGTCATAGCCGGTCAGCCTGCGTCTGCCGACAAAGCATCTGCTTCGCCCGAAGCCGCTGGCAAGGCTCCCGAGGCTGCTCCCGCCAAAGCTGGTGTAAAGGTGCGCAATGCTGGCAATTTCCTGAAACGGCGTGAGGCTTCTGGTACCCTGCGCAAACGAACCTTTGCCGAGAATGAGCCGGATCTGAGCAAGCTGCCCTGGACAGAGGGTATGCTTAAGCTGGCGGCTGTTCCGCTGCTTTCCGATTTCTTCCAGGTCGACGCGATTATGTTCCAGGCGCTGTCTACATACGTTCGCTTGGAGATGCGCACGGTGAACGATTATTTTAGCACCTGCTATTCCAATGAGACCTTTGCTTTGGAGCTATCCCTGCTCGCCGAGCAGATCCCCGTATTAAATGAGGCTTATGACGATTTGCCCCTGGAGGAGAGCGAGCGTTCCGCCGAGCCGAAGAAAGACAAAGCTGACGAGGCAGACGGCGATAAAGACGGTGATGAGACCAAAGCTGACGAAAAGAAGGAAGCGGACGGCGATGACCCTGCCGGCAGCGCCAATGCTGCTGATAAAGAAGAAGCTGCAGACGAGGCTGACAAAGCTGACGATAATGAAGCCTCCGACGAGGAAGCCGACAAGGATGATGCTGATAAAGCTGACGATAAGCCAAAGCGCGTTTTGGCCTCTCAGCCTTTGGAGATTAATGCTGAATGCTGCCGTCAGATGCTAAAAGCTATCTATCCGGATATAAAGCGGGATACCAGCGATATATTGGCTGAGTTTTACGTAGAGGGCAGCAGGAATAATCCTGAAGGAACGCTGCCTACGTTCGATCCCGTTCAGACTGCGCCCGAAGAAAAAGAGGCCGCTGCTATTCTGGATGAAAAAACTGATGAGTCGGATAAGCCGGCCGAAACGTCAGAAGATAAGACGGATGAAGCAAAAGATGGCAAAGACGGCACTGGGTCATCGGAAAAAGCTTCAGAAACGGATGATGTTTTGGGTATGATCGACAATCTCAGCTTTGAGGATATGCTAGGCGGTGGCGGAAGCCTCGGCGATGGCTTGGGATTGGGCGAAATTAAGCTTGACGATTTGTCTCTAGACGATCTGCTGGGCGGCGGCATATAGTACAGAGTGCTATATGCCGCCTATGCTGGCCGTCTCATACTTAGAGTGGGAACCGTCAGTGGCGGTGCAGACTGCGGTGCATGACCTCTAGGCTTAGAGCTTCTGCGTCTGCGGGGGGCAGCTCGGCCAGTTGCCGGCTTAAGCCGCGGTCATTTTCCTGTTGCAGCCTGTCGATAAAGTGATCGATAAGCCCAGGGGAAAATACGCCCAGTTCTTCAAAGCGACGGCGCTCCCGCAGCAATAGATCTGCCGCTTCGGCGCAGCTGTGCGGCAGAGATGCCAGGCTGCTGTATTTATCGCTGTGCATTACGTCGCCTTCGATGCGGCTGTTCTCGGCGCATGCCAGGGACGCGTCGGGATTGGCCAGACCCCATAGCACCGCTGTAGCGATAGCGGTTAGCAGTAGGTAGGTGTGGGCAGATCCGTCTGGCGAGCGCAGCTCTACGGTATGGCAGCCGTCATCTGGAATGAAGGGGGAGGTCTCCTGAGAATTGATGATCGTTTCCAGATTCTCTTCCAGCCCGGTCCAGCTCAAAGGAATGCGCACCAGCGAGGAACGGTTGGAAAAGCTCCAGCAAACCTTGGTGGGGGCTTCCTGGTTGGGCACCAAGCGCAGGTATGAAGAGGCCACGGTGTTGCCAAAGGCAGAAATAATAGGGGCATAGCTTATTAGGCCGCCAATGGCGCATAAGGCGCTTTTGCTCAGGCTTCCCTCGCTGCCGCGCATTATGTTCTTGCCTTCTTGGCGCAGCTCGAGATGGATGTGATAGCCAGTGCCGGCCATGCCTGTCTGTAGCTTAGGCGTAAATGTAGCAATAAGACCGTGCTTGCTGGCGACCTGGCGGATAATCCAGCGCGCCAGGCTTAGGTGATCGCCCATATCGGCTATAGGAGCGGTGCGCATCTCCAGCTCGTACTGTTCGGCGCTGCCTTGGTCTATTTGGGGATTGGCTGAGCGCAGCCTATGGATATAGCCCACTTCGCTATGCCCGTATTTTACGGCGCCGGTGCAGCGCTGGACTATAGATGCAATCTCGCGCAGAACGTCGGTGTGCTTAAAGAAGGGCTGGGCTGCGTGGTATCCGCTTTGGGCTTCGGGACGGTATAGGCTGTCCTCAGCGCTGGGCGGGCTGATAAGGTAAAACTCCAGCTCGCCTAAAGCGTATAGGTCAAGTCCGGTCTGCCGTTTTATTAGCTGCTGCGTCAGCTCCAGGATGCCGTCTGGCGAAAACGGCGCCAAACGTCCCTGGCTGTTGGCGAAACGGCACATGAAATCGAGGCTGTGGCTGACAAAGGGGCTGAGAAAAACGCTGGAGTACTTGGGAATTACGTATACGTCTGAGCTGGAAGCGTCTATAGCTCCTTTGAATATCGATGAGCCGTCGGCCCTTTCGCCCATGGCCAAGATCTGTTCGGCGCGGCCGAGATCCGAAAAAGGCAGATTAATCTCCCGCAGCTTGCCGTCTAAGCTGGTATAGTGAAAGGTGAACTGCTCTATGCCGAAATGCTTGGCTGCTTTCAGCAGGTCCTGTCTGGTAAGCTGATGAGCCTCTTTGCCAATGAAGGTTAAAACTGGATTCGCCAGGGAAGTATGGGCATCAGTTGACTGTACGGACATTATTGCACCTCACTATGCATCAGTGGTTATAAGCTAGCGATTAGCTAACGTGTTAACATTCCTTATAAGCATTGCGCTATGCGTATACAGGTTTAATTCGGTCTTTTCTTGACGGGGCCGAGAATAGTGCTGCACCAGGTCTTCCAAAACTGCCAGGCACTGCGCCAGCCGGGCTGGGGAACCCGCTGGTAGTGGTGTGAAAGCGCTAGCAGTGCCGGCTCTAAGGGGCGGGTCGAGCCGCTGGGCGCGCTGTGCATATCGCTCAGAGTCCGCTCTAGATCGCGGCTAAGCTCGCTGGCCGAGCTGTAGCGCTTTTCTGGGTCGATTTGCAGGCAGCGCTCCAGTATTGTGTCTAGCTGCTGGGGAACGCTGGGATTTAGGGTGGATAAGGGAGGAAAGCTGAAATTAAACGACTGCGGATCCTTTAGTGTGAGCAGATAAAACAGGGTGATGCCCAGGGAATAAAGATCGCTTCTCAGATTGGAGTGCCCTCGGTACTGTTCTGGGGCGCAAAAGCCCGGAGTGCCCAGCTCCTGAGTGTCCTTTTCCTGAGCCGCCGAGTAAAAGCGCGCGATTCCGAAGTCTATGAAGCATACGCGCCCGCTGTCGGTCAGCATTAGGTTAGAGGGCTTGAGATCGCGAAAAATAATGGGCGGATCCTGAGTGTGCAGGTAGTCGATAACGTGGGCGGTCTGCAGGGCGATGGGGACGGCTTCTTCGGAGCGCAGGGGCAGTATGCGCCCGCCTAAGACTTCGTCAAGGGTCTTGCCTCTGACTCTCTCCATAACGATGTAATTGTTCGTGCTTCCGTCGCTATAATAGTCGATTAGCTGGGGCAGCCCAGGATGATTTAGCTTGCCGAGAATCTCGGCTTCGCGGGAAAACTGCTCTAAGGAGGCTGTACGATCGCTGGGGGGGATGAGTGAGGCTTTAAGCTCCTTAAGAGCCCATTCGGCTCCTCTTAAGCGCAGATCGCGAACTAAGTAAACGGCGCTCATCGCTCCTTCGCCTAGGGGCTTTATGACCTGATAGCGACCGTTAATAATCTGGTTTTTAGGATAGCATTGCACAGGAGACATAGCAAAAGCATCTCCGTAAAAAAATGCTTGTACCAGCTCCGCATAGGCTGTGCTTTGCTGCGGTCATGTGTGCTCAGATTTGCCTGACGCGGAACTGGTGGCACTCTTATATATACGAAAGCATTTCTTTTAAATCGGCCTTGTTTATGCTGAGCAGGGTTATCTCTTTAAGCAGCTCGACCAGCTCAGCGTCATTGCGCTTTGATGCTCCCTTGGTGAGACGGATAAAGCGGATGTCATAAATGCGCGGTATGCCGTTAACACCGGTGCGGAACAGCTTGAGAACGTGGGTCATGGCCAGCATAGAGAGGCGGCTGTTGCCGTCTTCATAGGGCTGAATATGGATTAGTTCGTTGTAAACGAAGGCGGCCAGCTCTAAAGCCTTGGGCACGTTATTGGTTTTCCTAACCAATTTTTTGTAGTTTTCGATAAACTCATTCATAGCAGCTTCGATCTTGCGGGCGGGGCAGATCTTGAAGTTCTGATTCTGAGCTACGGTAACATCGTAATTGCGGTATGCTATAGGC
>JAFSXO010000084.1 GCA_017444045.1 bacterium
AATAGCTGCTCAAAAATTACAGAGAAAAATCTCCGAACTGATAAAGAGTTGGCAATCAATATGACAGTTGAAACGCCCGCCCTAAAGCCTCCCGCAGCAGCCACCAAGCCCACACTGACAGCGCCTGGCAAAGTGTTAAGCGGTATCCCACAGCTGGAAGCCGAGGCGGTTATCACTTCGATACTTGATTTAAATGATTGGTTTACGGAAGAGCAGCAAAAACGCAGCGCACTCCCCAACGAATCATATTCGATCTATATCAACAATCTCTGGATCTCATGCGACTCAGAGCATCACCAGAATTACAAAACGAAGCACAAGGCGAAGACACCCCGGCAAAAGCAGAAGCCCAAAACGGCCAGCGGAAAGCAAGCCGAACGAATGGCGCAAATGGAGAGCAATTTAGCCGTAACAAACGCCTTAAGAGCGTTACATGGCGTAAAGCGCTACAAACTGGACAAAAGCAAACGCAGAAGTATCCCGCAGACGCCAAGAACGATCAGCAAAGAGCAGATCGATCGCGTGAAGCAAATAGAGAACCATATCGCTGCGACCAACGCCTTGAGGGCTATCTTGGGCATCACGCGCAAAAAACGCGACAAAGGCAAGCGCCATTAGCAGCCAGCAGCCTTTTTACTGATTAAAAGCTTTTAGGGAAACACTGACACAGCAGTGTTTCCCTTTTATTTGCGAGATTGTTCTATCGCACTAAACCAGCGGCAGATACATCTGCGAAACACCGTCTGGCTTAAGCAAAAGGCTCTTTTGTACGCCCTGTTTGACCTCGTCTTCGGGACCAACGCTGCCCAGCATCAGCGGAGAATCCGGATCGTGAAGCTTATAATTGGCCGCGGCCTTGCGGGGATTCCTGTTGGCATAGCAATAGCGGCATCCGTTAGGACAGGTATCATACGCCCCTATATCGTGCGTCTCTATGCAATGGCACCCCTGGCGGCTGCCCTTATGCTTTAAGCTGCGAAACCGCAGTCCGTTAGCCTCTCCCAGCATATCCAGGGTCATGCACCCCGAAGCGTGAACACCGTAACGGCGATAGTCGCCGTTGGTGCCGCAGGTCTGGATATAGAGTCCGTGGCGCTGGGCTATCTCCCCCAGCATAGCGGCGATATCTTCCCTTTGTGCAGTGCTTAACGGCAGAAGCTCGGGCATATTGACCTCGACCTTCCTGTATATCTCCACAAAGCTGAATATGCAGCGGTTAACGTGTCCCGCCAGCTGCGCAGCCATAGAAGCGAAGGTCTCCCGATGGGTCTGCATGGTGTATTTATCATTGAGCAGAACCGGATCGTAACGCCAGCAGATGCGCTGAGCGCCGACCTGCTTCTCCAGCTCCTTCAAGGTAGCTATGCTTTCCGCAATAGAAGGCACACCCGGCTCCATATCGCGTCCGTATGCCGTGATCGTATAATGAAAAAAGGTGTTAAAGCGCTCGGTTATCTCATGCAGGCGCGGCAGTATGGGCTTATAGTTTTTGGAGCAGAACACCACGCAGTCAATAGTATCAGGGGTTAGCTCGTAGCACGTCACCTTATGGGGAAACAGAGGATTGCGCGTCAATACGTAGCCTTCGGCAAAGCGCTTCAGAAGCCAAGGCGTAAAATACTGCACGGTATCGGTGCGGGCGCCGGTATTGAGAATCATCTGATGCCAGCCGCTAATCGACAGACTTAGGCAGCGCGATTAAGGCCAGCTGCCCGTACAGCGCAGAAACTACCAGCATGGCCAAGGGATAGACCAATGATATTCCTATATAATTGGCTATAGTTTCTTCCATACAATCCTGCATAGCCCAGCCTATTCCAAGACCAATAAAGCTGAAGAGCAGATAAACCACGAACGCTGCCAGAATAAACTTGGCCACATTCCACTTATTGGCGCAAAGCAAGCCGAACACATCATGGCGTCTGAAGCAGTCTTTGAGTGACGAGCCCTCGCGAATAAGGAACAAATAAGCTACCGTCCCCATAACCGCGCCGGCCACGAACAATAAAGAGCCGACGATTGCCCAGAAGGGAAGAGTGTCTCTGAGCACCGTGACTATCATGCCGTCATACCCACACAATTCAGAGAAAAACGCGATCATGGCAGGCACAAACACTATCAGCGGACCGGTAAAGAAATACGCCAAGAACAGGGCAATAACGCGCAGACCATCCCAGTACATGCTGCCCCAGCTATTCAGCTCCGGCAAGTCTTCGCCGCGCACATAGCGGCGGGAGGTCCGCAGGCCATAGCCCACGACAAGCGGCTGGCCAAACAGGGTTAGATTGGCGAAAATAGCCAGCAGTAAAAACTTCCACCATCTGCTGGATTTGAATTGATAAGCAAAAGCCTGCAGGCAGTTCATCAGATCCCCGTCCTTAAAAATGTCATCCTCTGTCGCTAGCGCGACTTTTCCTTGATTTTACGCCAAATACAGGCGATATTCCCGCCATAGTGTATACTTGCGGTCAATTGCGCTGCTCTTCAGAATAACAAATGCGCCAGCGGGCAGACCAACAGAATGCTTATGACAGTGCGCTCGATAAAGATAACGAACAGCTCAAAAAGATTGATCGGCAATTTAGAGCCCAATATTAAACCGCCCACCTCATCCAAAAACAGAACCTGGGTTACGGATATAACAGCTACAATGAATTTTGTGATAGCCGGCGCTCCAGATCCGGCAATAATCACCGAGGGGGTAAACATATCGGTAAATCCCACGATCATGGTCGAGGCCGCGGCCTGCGCATCGGGAACCTGCAGCAGATTTAGCAACGGCAGAAACGGCATACCGAGATACTGGAACACGGGGGTATAATTAGAAATTATCAGCGCAATAGTGCCTATGCACATGACGGTCGGCAAAACGCCAAACCACATGCTGACGCAGTTTTTCAGGCCGCTGAGAAAAAACGCCGCCCAGCCCTCATGTTCAGCCACCCGCTTCTCGGCCAAGGCCAGCCCATATTCCAGCGAACCGCTGTATTCCTCGGGAAGCTCTTCAGACATGGCCTGCCCTTCGACTAAATAAGTGTCAGGCTTGCGCGAAAGAGGCGGAATGCGCGGGCAGATCACCGCACAGACAACGCCGACAAAGCATATCAGCAAATAATACACGCCGAAATACTCCATCAGGCCAACCTGATTGAGCACAACAAGACTGAACGTTATCGAAACCGCCGAAAAGGTCGTGGAGATAACCGCAGCCTCACGCGCTGAATAATACCCGCCCTCAAACTGGTTGCAGGTCAGCATCACCCCTAAGGTACCGTCTCCGATCCACGAGGTGATGCAGTCGACAGCGGCACGTCCCGGAACCTTAAATACTGGGCGCATATATTTGGTAAGCAGGGCGCCTATAAACTCCAGCAGGCCGAAATCCAGCAGCAGCGGCAGAAGAAA
>JAFSXO010000013.1 GCA_017444045.1 bacterium
GCGCTTCACCAGCTTCCGCGCCGGCACTGCCTCGCTTAGCTCAGATGTGCCTTGCGCGGAACTGGTTACGCGATATAATCTGCAAACGACAGCCAATAATTGTACCTACTTGGGCTTAACTACATGACATTGGCGTATAAACAATGATATTTCATGCATAATGCCTTAATTCCCCCTCAACCTTGGGCACCACCTCCGTCGCTGGCACGACATCTCCCCCATGTCATTCTTTACAAGGTTGATTAGTTGGTGTTGACATGGACACATTTGCGCTGCACTAGCTTCCGCGACGGCACTGCTTCGCTCAGATGTGCCTTGCGCGGAACTAGTTACGCGCTTTGTTCTGCTCAGAACAGCTAAGGAGACTGATCTAACGATAAAGTGCTTATAGGAAGCGCAAAGCTTTAGTAAAATATAACAGGATCTGCACTTTATTAGTATTGGACTTATCAGTGCGGCTAATCATAGGGAATCAGAAACAACATTGGGCGAGAGGCTAAAAAATGAAAGAGACACTGCGCCAGCTTTGGGAAAAATGGAACCAGCTAAGCCTGGTCAAGCAAATTATCTGCGGTATAGCGGTAGGCCTAGTGCTAGCTCTGTTAGTGCCACAAATTGGATTTATCTCCCTGTTTGGCACCTTATTCGTCGGTGCATTAAAAGCGGTGGCTCCCCTGCTGGTATTCATCCTGGTCATGGATTCCTTGGCCAAGCACCAGTCCGATACTCCCACCAATATACAGAGCATAATAGCATTATATGTGATTAGTATGCTTTTAGCCGGACTGGCGTCAGTGTTTATCGCCCTTTCTTTTTCACCGACCTTGTTACTCCAAGGCATTGGCGAAACAAATCCCGCCCCGAGCAACATTGGTGAGGTGATGCACAGCCTGTTTACCAGCTTTGTGCAGAATCCTGTAGAAGCCATAACTAAAGCCAATTACATCGGCATACTATTCTGGGCTGTCATCTTTGGTGTAATGCTCCGCCAGGCCAGCGAAACGACAAAGACCGCGCTCAGCGACATTGCCAGCGCAGTGGGCAAGGTAATAAACTTCGTGATACGCTTCGCCCCGCTGGGCGTTATGGGGTTACTTTACGCAGCGATTTCCGACAGCGGCATTAGCAGTCTGATGGTATACGGAAAGCTTATAGCGGTGCTGGTGGGCACGATGCTCTTTACAGCTCTATTCCTCAATCCGCTTATCGTATTTTTCACCATAGGCAGAAACCCTTATCCCCTGGTTTGGAAATGCCTGCGCGACAGCGGCGTAACAGCTTTCTTCACCCGCAGCTCAGCGGCCAATATTCCCGTAAATATGGCGATCTGCGAGGAGCTGGAGCTGGATCGCTCTACATATTCTGTATCGATACCGCTGGGAGCGACCATCAACATGTGCGGCGCGGCCATAACCATAACCATTATGACCTTAGCGACTGTAAACACCCTCAATATCCATATAGACGTTATCAGCGCCATACTGATGTGCATCATGGCTACAATCAGCGCTTGCGGCAGCTCTGGCGTAGCTGGCGGCTCGCTGCTGCTCATTCCCCTGGCCTGCAGCATGTTCGGCATATCCAACGATATTGCTATGCAGGTGGTAGGAACGGGATTTATCATCGGCGTCATTCAGGACTCCTGCGAAACCGCGCTTAATTCTTCGTCCGACCTGCTGTTTACGGCGGCGGCAGACATACGCCGCAAAAACAAAGAGAATGCGGCGTCTGCATAGCGGAATCCCAGTATACCAGCTATTGACACGAGCAGGTATTAAGAGTATTATATTTTTCGCTGTTGGTGAGGATCACTACAGCTTATAACAGGCCAGAAAAGCAGAAGCAACTTGACTTCTCACCCTGCGGCGTCGCTAAGACAGCTTCAGAGGTTGCGGTTCCTGTCGTTTGTGCAAAAAATAATAGCTCAATCGTACCGTAACATTGTTATAGTTTTTTTTGCGTTTCCAGCTGGTAATAGAGGCAGACCATTTCAAAGGAATACAAAATCAATCGGCAAATACGGGCTCCGCAGGTACTCGTAATCGACGACAACGATCAGCAGCTCGGAGTAATGAGTACGCGCGAGGCTTATGAATTAGCCCACGAACGCCACCTAGATTTAGTAGAAGTCGCTCCCTCCTCCTCTCCTCCTGTTTGCCGTTTTATGGATTACGGCAAATACCGTTATGAGCAGTCTAAAGCTGAAAAAGAAAGCAAGGCCAAGCGCAAGGTACAGGAGCTCAGAGAAGTTAAGCTAAAGCCAAAAGTTGGCGACCACGACTTTGATGTTAAAGCCAGGAACGTACAGCGTCTGATCCAAGACGGCGACCGCGTCAAAGTGAGCTTGCGCTTTAGAGGCCGAGAGGTTGTGCATACCGACTTGGCTATCAAGCTGCTCGAACGTCTTTTCGAATGCGTTAAGGATGATGCAGTCATCATTCAGAAGCCGCTTCTAGACGGACGCCAGATGGTGATGATTCTTGCTCCCAAGGTCTAAGGTTCTGTCTTTTTGTCGCAAATAAAAGGTGTTGGTCTGACGCTCGGGATTTATGCCGAGCAGACCAACTGAAAGGGTCATTATAATGCCTAAAATTCGCACTAGAAGATCGGTAGCAAAACGAATTCGTTTAACCGCTACAGGTAAAATGAAGAGAATGAAACAGTTTTCCGGCTGCCACCACATTCGCGAGAACAAGAGCCCCAAGAGAACGCGCAATTTCCGCGACATCGTGATTGTCGATCACACCGATGTTAAGCGCATGCGCTCCTTGGTTCCTTATCTGTAGGCTACAAAGCCATAAAGCTAGAAAAAGGCGCTTGACCAGCGCCAGTTATTTAGGTATGGCGGAATAATCGCCACCTATCGGAGGATTTAATATGCCCAGAGTTAAGCGCGGCACCATTGCCATTAAAAAACGTCGCACTTTAATGAAAGCTGTAAAAGGCTATCGTGGCGCCCGTAGCCGTCGTGTATGCTGTGCTCAGGAAGCTTTCCATCACGCTCAGCACTATGCCTACAGAGATCGCCGTGCTAAAAAACGCGAATTCCGCAGTCTGTGGATCACCCGCATAAACGCGGCCGCCCGCACCTGTGGCATCTCTTACAGCCGCTTAATGAATGGCCTCAAGCTCGCCGGCATCGAGATGAACCGCAAGGTTTTAGCGGACATCGCTGCCACCGACATTACAGCGTTTGCCAAGCTCGCCGAGACTGCCACCAGACAGCTCGCCACCGCTAACTAACAGCCAGTTAAACGCTAGGCCTTATTAAAAATCCCCCGTCCTGCTGGACAGGGGATTTTTATTTTAATCTTCGCAATCGCCAAAATAGCGATAAACGCTTATAACCACTATTCTCAGAAGTTCAGCAGAACAATCAGGCCGTACAGCGATCTTCGCGGCGCTTCTTAAGCCAGCGCCGCCAGCGAATCAGCATAAACAGGCAGACGCCGACAGCAAGAACCGCACATATACCAGCCAGAATCGGCAGAAGCACCGACATTGCTGAAGCAATAATAGACAGGCCGTCTTCGGCAAACGAAAGCGCCACATTGCCAATGCCCATGTGAACCGGAGCCGACGCCGTGCTGGTCAGGCGCACAGCGCTTTTGCCGGCGTGCACACTTAGCGCCGTACCGCCGCCAACGATTACCCCCAGCAGCAGGGCCACCCCCGCATCGGCATGCACCAGCAAGGACGACGACACAACCGTACCTGCGGCGGGGCGCAGGAAGGATCCTGCTGTATCGAGAGCATTGTCGAGAGCGGGAACCTTATCGCCTATCATCTCTATCGCGGTGGCGATAAGCAAGGCGGCCAGAACGCGCTCATCGGCTAGCGCACTCATGCTGGGATTTAGCTGCAGACAGCCAAAATGAGCCAAGGCAGACACCAAGAGCAGCGGCAGCCAGGCTCGAAAACCTGCACACGCGGAAAGACCTATGCCCATTAAAAGGGGAACAGCCCAATCAGCATGAAGCGAAGTAACACTGCTTAAATCCACAGCTACCACCCCCTACTCTGTCGATCTAAATATAAAGCATCAAACCAGCACAAAAGCGCTCGGGCGGTACAATCCGACTTAACCCTTTTTGCTCTTTTGCTTCTGCTGCATCTGAATCCGCTCTACCAACGACATACCGGCTTCGCTCTTCGTCTCTTCCGCAGACGAGCTCTGGAAGCGGCTCTTAACGCCGAAGGACTTCCCGCTAAACAGACCGCCGCCACCGCCAAACGAAGCCCCTTCAAACAGGCTGCCGGACGAATCGCCAAAGGCAGAGCTAACGGCTGTGCCCTCTTCGCGGGCCATCTTGGTTTCAGCCAGCAGAGGAGGCGCCACCAGCTCTTCCTGCTCAGCCTGGCTAGCCTGCGCCTTCTCGCCGGGAGCATCCAATTCGGCCAAATAATTCCAGCCGAATACCTCGCGCGACGGCTCTTCGCTGACAATGCCCTGGATGAGCGGAATCATATCGGCATACTTAGCGACAACAAACGGTACGGGATTGCAAAGCACACCCTCTGGGGCCATGCTGGCCAAAACCCGCGTAACCTTGGGACCTGCACCGCCAGCAGCCTTGCCTGAGTCAGACGCACTGTCCATAGCGCCCAGCTGCACGCCGTTATCGGCTCCAGGCGCTCCCAGACTGTCTTCGCCGTACGCAGCTGGCGCACCGTAAAGATCATCGCCGTAAATATCGGTGCCGCCGGCATAGGGATTGCTGCCATCGGCGTACACATCATCGGCTTCATTCTGAGCGCCATCTGCTGCCGGCGCAGACTGTTTAGCCTTAGCGGCCATTGAAGCCTGCAGAGCCTTTATGCCGCCGCTCTGAAGCTTGCGGATCTGCTCCTCGCGGGCCTTCTGTTTGGCCAGAGCGTCTTTGACATTCGACAACTCGCGCACAGCCACAGAATTGTCTGGGCTAAGCTTTAAAACGGTTTCATAAATGCGCTGCGCTTCCAAATAGTCTTCACAGGATATTAGATTAGTGCCAGCGGCCAGCAGATCCTTAACAGCATCCTCGATATTGCCTAAGGCAACATAGGATTCCGCCAGCCTCTCGCGCGCCTCGATATCACCAGGATCGATAACGACAGCCTTGCGGAAGGCCAGAACCGCACCATTATAATCCTTAAGGTGCATCAGCGAGGTGCCCAGCCCGCAGAGCGCAACATGATCGCTGTAGTCTACGCGCAGGGCGTTGCGATATTCGCCTGCCGCCTCAGCGTATTTTTCATTGTCTAAGTATATTTCCGCCAAGCGCATAATAACGCTCAGATCATCAGGCGTTAGCACTTCCAAGCGGCGGTAGACATCGGCGGCCTTGGCAATCTCGTTGCTGCTCTCCAGCTCGCCAATTATTTTGCGGTACGACTGCACGGCCTGATCGATATCGCCCTCGGCCATGAGCACGTCGGCCAGCTTAACCGCGATATCGACGTTGGTAGGGAATGCCTCAATAGCCGTGCGCAGCACCTTAACGGCCAATTCGCCTTCGTCTATTTCCAAAAAATAGCTGACCGTATCGTTAAGCTCGCGCAAATACTCGTCTTCACCCTGGGTAAGGCGCACATACTGAAGCATACACACCCGGCCTTCAACTGATCCCGGATCGAAGCAAAGGATAGATTTGGCTACCTCGCCAGCCAGAGTGATCATCTCATGCTCAGCCAGATACTTTTGCCATGTCACACAAGTTTTAATTAAGCGCTTGACTTGGCCCTGCATAGCATAACAGCGCGCCAAACGATTGACTGCATAACGATAATCGGGCTGCCGCGAAACAGCCTCCTCATAAAGACGGGCCGCATCCTCTAAAAGCCAATCATTATACCTTCTGTCAGCTTCTTCTACTAATTCACGCATATTGTCGTTCATAAACATATAACCCGTTAATAATCAGTTAGAATGCTCCGGAAATGCTTCACCATAGTTACCGGTACACAAATTATATACACTTCAATACACAGACGGTAATGCCTGCTAAACAGTGGAGTTATAATGGGGATCTATTGGCATGGCTTAAAGCTCATGATACTGACGTATGTCCGACAGTTTTCGATAACCGCAGACGTACTGCCCAGATCAGTCCTATTCATCGCCCCGTACTGCCAAGCCCACCGCGATCGCTGGCTTCAACGCTACCACTGACAAGCTCCACGCTCCACACCCGGCTTATCTTTAGCTGGGCTACGCGATCCCCGGCTTTCAGCTCAAAGGGAGCATCCGACAGATTATGCACGATTATCCAAAGGTTCTGGCGGTACAGATGATCAATCGTGCCGGGATGCACAAAAAGGCCGCGCTTAGCTAAACCGCTGCGCCCGCGCACCTGCGCCTCCCAGCCTTCCTCTAGCTGCAGGGCCAGTCCCGTGTCCAGCGTATGCGTACTCCTTGGCGGCACTACGGCAGCTTCCGGCAGATACAGATCAAAGCAGGCATCGCTTGAATGAGCCTTCTGGGGAAGCTTCGCCTGCGGATGCCGCAGCTCAACGATCAGACGCGTGTCAAAAATGTCCATTCAGCTCTAACTCTCCTAAATCTGCCAATATCATTCAGTTAGTATTAACGAAAACGTATTAGCGCTGCCCCAGCTTTCGCACCGGCACTGCTTCGCTTCGCTCAGAGGTGCCTTGCGCGAAACAGGTTGCGCGCTATAATCTGCGCACACCATGCGTTAAGCCTCGATTATTCATCACCTTTGGCCACCCCTCTGTTTAACAGTAAACAACATGCATCCTGCCAGCAGCAACGCATAGTAAATAAGCAGCGCATTTACTGAGATGTCAGCGCAGATGCACCAGCACTGCCAATGGTTCAGCCATTTTACCGCACTTAACACCAAGCCTTCCGC
>JAFSXO010000085.1 GCA_017444045.1 bacterium
ATCTGAATATCGAATCGGCGCGGAAGATTATTCAGCGCGTCTTTGCGGAGCATATCGTGCGTGCCCCGGGTATGGAAAAGATTAGCGAGATGGTTAAGGCGCCGATTTTGCCAACACCTGGCGCGGTTATGGAAGCGGCCAAAAGCCTGTACGAGATATACGGCGATCTGGCGGTGATCGATGTCGGAGGAGCCACCACCGATGTGCATTCGGTTACGCCGGGCAGCGAGAATATCGCCATCATTTCCACGGGGCCTGAGCCTATAGCAAAGCGCACGGTTGAGGGAGATTTAGGGCTGTTTGTCAATGCCGGCAATCTTGTGCGCGCTATAGGCGAGGATAATCTTACCCAAGAATTGGGCTTCGATGTCCATGAAACTATGCAGCATTATCTTCCCATTCCGCAGTCTGAGCAGCAGTTTGCCCTGACCTCCAGGCTGTGCTGGGAAGCGGCCTCGCTGGCTCTGCAGCGGCACTGCGGCACTCTGCGCCATCTGTACTCTCCGGGCGGAAGGCGAACTGTGGCAGAGGGCAAGGATCTTAGCGAGCTTAAATATTTAGCCGCTACCGGCGGGGCTCTGACCCGCCTGCCTCAGCGCCAGAGCATTATGCGCCGTCTGGCGGATATGAACCGTACGGGTATGATGCTGTATCCCGCGCCTGGTAAGCTGCGACTGCTGTTTGATGAGAATTATATTATGGCTTCGCTGGGTGTGCTGGCTCAAAGCTATCCGCAGGCAGCCCGCAAGCTGCTGATGAGCTGTTTGGTTTCGGAAGCTTCTGAAGGGGCAGAATAATAAGCGATGTCGTTTAGTTAAGCAATGGCCAATTGATCCCCATTATAACTCCCCCTAAAGGCTGGCAATGGTTATAAGTTAGCGATTAGCTAACGTGTTAACATCCTAACTCCCCCTAAAGGATGGCAGGGGGAGATGTCGCGACTGCGACAGAGGGGGTGGCCACAGCTGGTGGGATAATCAAGGTTTAGCGCATGTCATGTGCTAACCTGTACGCTAACGTACAACGTAGCTCCAATGGACATGAATGAGCATAACCAATGCTACGAATCCTTAACTAAATGGCATTGGAAAAATAAGGAGTTTATATGACTGCGAATCCGCGCTTGATAATCGATAAAACTAAGCTGCGCCATAATCTGCGCGCGATAAAGGGCATGCTTAAACCGCGGGGCATATCTTTGGCTTTGGTGACCAAGGTTTTCTGCGCCGATGCTCCTTTGGTCGGTTTAGTAGTCGAAGAGGGCGTCGATTATCTGGCGGATTCGCGCTTAGAGAATTTAAGCGCTGTGGCCGAATTCGGCATTCCCCGCCTGCTGCTGCGCGTAGCTATGCCCAGCGAGGCCGATTTGGTCGTGGAGCATAGCGAGCTTAGCCTGCAAAGCGAAATCTCTACTATACGCCGTCTGGGGGAAGCTGCCGAGAAGCGCGGCAAAAAACACTCTGTCGTTTTGATGGTCGATGTGGGCGACTTGCGGGAGGGCGTCTTTTTCCGCAACCGCGATCTTCTGCTGGAAACGGCCAGAACGGTTATGGCTTATCCGTGGCTGCAGCTGCTGGGTGTCGGCGTTAATCTTACCTGTTACGGGGCTGTTATTCCCGATGAGCATAATTTAGGGGAGCTAATCGCTGCGGCGCAGTGGCTGCGACAGCAGACTGGCCTGCCCCTGCCGTTTGTCTCCGGCGGCAACTCCAGCTCTTTAGGGTTAGTCCATTCTGGCGGTGCGCCCGCAGGCATAACCAATCTGCGCATAGGCGAAGCCTTTGTGCTGGGCAATGACACGGCAAAATGCGAAGTAATGGAAGGGCTGTACGGTGATGCCTTTACGCTGTCGGCCGAGCTGGTAGAAGTGCAGTACAAGCCCTCGCTGCCTTTGGGAACCTCTGGGGCCAATGCCTTTGGCGAGAAGGTGCAGTATGAGGATATAGGCGAGCACTGGCGGGGTATTCTGGCCATAGGCCGGCAGGATACGATTGCGGAGAATTTGTGCCCTCTGGATGATAATGTCAGAATTTTAGGGGCAAGCTCAGACCATTTGCTGGTGGACTTGGGCCCCAGCACGTCTTATAAGGTTGGGCAGGAGCTGCAGTTCACTGTCGATTACGGCAATCTGCTGCGCGCGTATACCAGCAGATACGTGGCCAAGGAGTATTTATAGAAGCTGCGGCGGCGCAGATGCGCACGTTGCAGATGCATACGCGGGACGCTGCTATTTTACCACGCGGATATGCCGGCGCTTCCATTTTTTGCTTAGCTGCTGCCAGTAGGCCGACAGGCGCGTATCCCAGTTATTTCTCAGCGCCAAAGCCGCGAGAAATCCAGCGATTATGCCGCCCAAGTGGGCGCTGTAGGAGGTCTGGGAGGCGCTGTAGAGCAGCAGGCCTATTGCTTGCCATATTACCATGATGATGCCCAGATAGAGTGACTTTATGGGCAAGAGTATGATCATCCACAGATAAATGGTGTTTTGGGGATTCATAGCGATATAGGTAAATAAAATGCACATGGTGCCTGCAGATGCTCCCATGAGAACCGTTGTAGTCTCGGCGCCTCCCAATCCCAAAGCTGCGCAGATTATGGCACTTATTCCTCCTAAAACGATGCCGGCAGCGTATACGGCGTAATAAAGGCGGCTGCCAATCTCCTCTTCAACGCTCGCTCCCACCAGCCATAGGCCTAGCATGTTCAGAAACAGATGGACAAAATCATAATGCAGCAGGGCATAGCTGAAAATGCGCCAGACCTGCCACCAGGGCAGTCCGTTGGGAGTGCGCAGGAAAAGACAGCCCATCATGTCCAGCCAGGGAACACCGCTCAGCCAGTGCACCAGCTGCTGAAGAACAAATACGGCAGCAGTAACGGCCATGATGCGCGCGGTGGCGGGGGGCAGGTATCTCATTGAAAGCATATTTCTAACCTATAATAATCATCTGAAGGATGCAGCCATTTCGATGCCGTTAGCTTAGCTGACTAGCGATTAGCTGATGTGACGGCATCCTGATGGTTGTCGCTGGCATTGCGCCTGTAGTCTCGGTAGCATAGCAGGTAAAAGGTCCAGCCCCATACAGCGGCTATAGATAGATCGCGCAGCAGCCGGCAGCAGGGAATTAGCATAGGGTAGTGTTTTTGCCAGTAAAACAAACCGGTCACTTCTATGCCGCTCATTAGCTCCGTCAAGGTATATGCGCCGTAAAAGGGGTATCCGCCTGTAAAAGCCAGAAAAGGCGTAAGCCATAGTATATACTGCGGACTGAAAACGTTCTTGAGCATAATAAAGGCCGCGATGAGCAAGAGCGAACAGCGCATTATCCAAATTCCATCGCTGGCGCAGCTGGCGGGACGGCGTTTCCATACCGCATAAAGCAGAGCCATAATGGCTAAGGCAAAGACAAGCAGGGCGGGGACTTTGCCGATAAGCTGGGTTAGATGGTAAATGAGATGCCCGCTTTGCTCGGAATTGTCAAACTCGGCCTGCCAGACGTAGGGATATTTCCAGATATCAAAGTTAAAACGCATGTAGGGAATATTGATTATAGCCCAGGGCAGTATGAATGCTCCCAAGGCGCTCAGGCGCTTAGCTGCCGGCATAAGCAGCCATAGCAGAGGGAAAAGGACTCCAGGATATACCTTGAAGGCAAAGCCTAGCCCAGCCCAGGCCCCGCATCCCGCGAAATCTCCCTTCATATAGCAGAGTAGGGCGGCAGCGCAGCACAGTATGGTCACCAGATCGTAATTGTAAATGGTGAAGAACAGAAATGCCGGCGTTAGCACAAAGCCCCACAATACCTTAGACGGAGGCAAATGCAGAAAGCGACAGTTGAGCTGATGGGTGCACCAGACCGAGGCGATACCGCATCCTCCTAGGAATATGCTGTTGACTATCAGCCAGTTTCTGTACAGAAAGATAGTGCCTCCATTTTTGTGCGGCACAGTTCCCGGCAGGAGCGCGGCTGCCTTGGCTAGCACTTTGAAGAGCACAAACATGGGGGCGGGATACTCGATGTTAAAAAACTTTTGGTTTACCAGAAACCAGCCGTAGTTATCGTATATATACCATACGTCGGAAGGGTAGGTGTGCCAGATCCGTAACAAATCCTCCCAGTAAAAGCGCATAGCCGCGCAGATACTAATCATGAGCAGAGCCGCTGGAAGTAGGGGAAACCAAAAATACTGGGGATTTGCCAGCTCGGTGCTTTTGTTTGTATCGGATACGTTTCCGTTAGCTGCTGTAGCCTGATTGCTAGGCTTGCTGCGCTTATTCATTGTCGTCTCGGTATGCTTCTTTCTGCTTTTTTCATTGTTCGGTAAGACTGCTGCTTTTGCATATCGATCTATTTTATCATCAAATGTTCGCAGCGAAAAGGAACTCCTGTCCGCATCAGTATCGTTAACTAAGCAATGGCCAATAGTTCTCCATTATAACTACCCCAAAGGCAATGTCATTTAGTGAATCCCATGCAGATACAATTAATGGCTGTAGTTTGCGGATTATAGCGCGTAACAAGTTCCGCGCAAGGCACATCTGAGTGAAGCGAAGCAGTGCCGGCGCGGAAGCTGGTGCAGCGCGAATATGTTCGCGAAACACTAACTAAACGATATTAACGAATTGGAGGGGGGAGAAGTCGCTCTAACTACAGAGGGTGAGCAGAGCTAAAGGAGAAAAATTCACAGAATCTTCTTAGGGAGCATACGGCACTTTTATGATAGATACAGCCAAGCTGGATAAGGTTTTTAAGCTTACTGAGAGCGGGACTAACGTGCGCACTGAGGTGCTGGCCGGAGTGACAACCTTTGTTACGATGGCGTATATTCTGGCGGTGAACCCTGCTATTCTCTCAGACTGCGGTATGGACCCTCAGGCAGTGCTGATGGCCACGGCACTGTCGGCGTTTGTGGGTACGATGTGCATGGCGCTTATGGCGAATTATCCGTTCGCTTTGGCTCCTGGATTGGGACTGAATGCCTTTTTCGCCTATACTATCTGTGGGCAGATGGGGCACTCGTGGCAGTTTGCCCTCTTAGCGGTTTTAGCCGAAGGCCTTGTGTTTATTATACTTTCGCTGACGCGCGTTCGGGAAGCTATCTTTAACGCCTTTCCCGATACTTTAAAAAAGGGAATTACCGTCGGTATAGGCTTGTTTGTAGCCTTTATCGGCATGCAGGGCGCCAATTTGGTCGTGAAATCTCAAGGAACTTTGGTGCAGCTTATCGACTTTAACGATAATTTTGGCAACATGAGTATGACCGCTTTGCTGGCGTTGGCGGGTTTGCTTGCGATTATTGTATTGCATATTAAGCGCGTTAAGGGAGCTATTTTAATCGGTACCTTCGGCACTTGGCTAATGGGCGTTATCTGCCAGGTCTGTGGCGTTTATCAGGTCGATCCGGAGCACGGCTTCAACTCCTTGCTGCCAGTTTGGTCAGATTTTAACCTGGCGTCTATAGGGCTAACATTTGGTCAGTGCTTTAATACTTCCGCAATCGGACAGATTAGCTGGGTGGATTTCCTGGTGATTATGTTCTCCTTCCTGATGGTTGATATGTTCGACACTATTGGCACTCTGGTAGGTGTAGCAGGACGGGCTTCAATGCTGGACAGCGAGGGCAAGCTTCCCAGGATTAATCAGGCTTTGATGGCAGATGCTGTAGCGACCACGGCAGGCGCTGTCTTGGGTACTTCTACGGTCTCAACCTATGTGGAAAGCTCAGCTGGTGTGCTGGAAGGCGGCAAAACAGGGTTAGCTTCCATAGTGACGGCGCTTCTGTTTTTGCTGGCCATTTTTTTAGCTCCGGTTTTTACGGTTATCCCCAGCTTCGCTACCGCCCCTGCCTTGATCTTTGTGGGGTTTATGATGGTCTCGGCGATTGTCGAGATCGATTTTAACGATCCGTATGGCGCTATCCCGGCTTATATATGCTTGCTATGTATGCCG
>JAFSXO010000014.1 GCA_017444045.1 bacterium
GCACATGAGCAGGGCCTTGCTGGGCATAGCCAGACCTCTGACCTCGCTGGGAGGGCAGTCACGGGGAACAGCCGGCTCGGTGACAGGGAACACCTCTGACCAGTCGGCATGGTCCGGATAAGGCAGGGCTTTGGCGCCGTGAACGCCCACCTGGTTGGCCAGAGCGCTGGGGGTGAAAAAGCCGAAGGTCGTTGTGCCCTCGTAAATGGGCTGCCCGTGCTGACCCAGCCAGAAATCAAACGACTGAATAATCAGCCCACCGGCCTGGGAGCACTTGGTCAGCCGCACTCGCGTGGTTATGGTGCCGCAGTCTGGGAATATCTCCCGGTGCAGCGTAGCCGTGCCGCCTAAGTTGCGGTAGTGAAGCTTATGGCTGCTGGTGCGCGAGGAGCCGGCGTAGGCCGAAAGCCAGCCGCAGGCCTGCAGCGGTATCTCCAGCAGTACGCAGAACGGCATACAGCGCTGGCCGTTGGCCTCAAAATACCAGGCATCGGAGGGAACGTCGTACTGAGCCTCTACCCAGCCTCCGGGGGCCAGCTGCAGGAAGGGATGATCGACCGATACGATGCGGCTGAGGAATTGGTAGGGCGGGCCGGGAAGGCGGGCGATGAACTCGGAGTCGAAGCGGCTGAATTCCGTTCCGAAGGCCTGCGAGGGCATGCCTGTAGCGAACTGCAGCAGATGCCAGCTGTCGAAAAGGGCGGGCCTGATGGGATCGCCGCGGTGTTCTGCGCTGACGGTATCCGCTAGCTTGGGCTCCTGGCGGCGCTCCGCCCACAGCCGTTCCAGCTTCTCTTTGTTCTGCCCGGTCATCTTCATCGAAATGTCCTGGAAGCCCACGATTATTTTGTCGTCGGCGAACATCAGGGCATCGGCTATGACGTAAGGCTCGTCGCAGTAGCCGATCTCCTTAATCTCAACCTGATAGGTGACCTTCTTGGTGCTCTGAAGCACGGGGCCGCGGCATTTCAGGGTGGCGTTGCAGCCCGGAACGGGCTCGTAGGCGATCTCGGAGTTCTCGCCGACCCAGCCCATGCTGGTTAGCAGCACGCGCAGCGCGTGGGCACAGCATTCGTACATCAGGGTGCCCGGCATTACCATGTCGTCGATGAAGTGGCAGGTAAGATACCAGTCGTCGGGATGCACGTCGGCTTCTGCCTGCACCATACCCAAGCCCCAGCGTCCGCCTTGCGGATCGCACAGGGGAATGCGGTGGATTAAGCGCAGCAGGCCGCTGGGCAGATGGACGGGGTCCCGCAGAGGCAGGCCGGCAAAGTCGGGGCCGAAGCAGGCGGCGAGGTCACCCTGGCGCAGAGCCTCGATCTGTTCTTCGCTGTAGCTGCCGGCGCTTAGCTGCACTAAGGTTCGGTAATCGGCGCCGATGCGCCCCTGGCGCGGCTGCTTCTCTGCATCAGTCAGCACCAGCCCGCGGTTGTCGCGTATCTCCTGATGGGTGAAGAAGCCGGCGCAGCCATTGTACATGGTGAGGAAAAGCTCGCCGTTGATGGTGGCGTCGTACTTGAAGAAGAACAGCCAGGTCTGCCCCTGGTGTACGAAGCGGTCAATCTTTATGTCATAGCGCATCGTTTCGCCGGGGACGGGAAGGCCGCGATGGAAGCAGACCGTAGCGTCGAGCAGACGGTACACGCGCTCTCCCTTGGTCTGGAAGTCGATGCCCAGCCAGCCGGACAGGAACAGGTCGGCCTGTCCGGCTTCGACGGACAGGAACACCGGCGCCCTGCCGCCGTCAAGATACCAGGCATTGGGCAGCACATCGTGCTCGGTTACTAGGCGGCCAGATTTGAGCGAAAGCGGCTCGCCCTCTATGCTGAGAATGCGGTCCACGAGCATGAGCGGCTCATCGGGAAGGCGCACTCGGGTAGGATAGGTATCGATCTCGGCAAAGCGCGGGCCCAACACGTCGGCAATTTTGCCTACGGCAAACTGCAGGCATTGCTCGCGGTTTAAAAAGACCGGAGTCTCCGGGTGCAGGTTAGGCTTGGGACCGCGCACGAAGCCGCCGGCGATGGAGTGGCGCGAGCCGTACATCATGTAGGACATACCGCTGGCTTGGTGCTCGGCAGTAGGCTCTGAAGTATGCGGCAGAGCCGCTTCGGTCTGGCCACAGGCCAGGGCCTGCAGCTGGCGGCTGACGCTGTCCATCAGAGTGCAGTACGCCCGATAATTAGCCTGCGAAGCCTGTATCAGCTGGGCCAAACCTTGATTGGCTGGCATCGGCACCGTCTGGCTGCTGAATGGGGCCGCCGAAGAAGAAGCTGGCTGAGAGGGAACGGCTTTTGCGCTGTTCTCCGTTCGGGAAGGCGAGGCCTTAGGTGATGCCGGCTGCGTTTTTTGGGGGGCGGGAGACTGGACGGCTTTACGGCTGGACAGCTTTTCGGAAGCCTGGAAGGGCTGAGCCTGGCCTTCAGCTCTGACACTGGCCGCAGGCTTTGGGTTGCCCGCGGAAGCTGAAGTCTCGCCGGACTGCTTTTCTGCCGGCGCGACAGAGCGCGGCTGTGGCCAGGTCGCTGTCTGATCGGCGGCCTGGGCGGTGGTGCGCACGGCGATGCTGGGACGGCTGGGGCCAGAATTTATGTGTCTCTCAGTGGGCCGCGGGAGCGGATCGGGGCGCAGTCCGTAAGCCTGCATACCTGCCAGCATATGGGTTAGGGTGATGATCTCCCCGCGTCCGCGCATACTCACGCTGTGGGCGTAGTGCGGCCTGTCGTGCAGTATCTTGCGGATCATGCGGGTGCAGGAGCCTCCCGGCCCCATCTCTATGAACAGGCGCACTCCGTCTTCCCAGGCCTGGCGAATAGTTTTTGGATAGTCAATGCCGTATACGCCGTGGCTGACGATGGAATGGGCCACGCTGGCGGAGGAAATATCGTACGATTTGCCCCAGTTGCCGCTGTAGAAGGTCAAGTTCGGCTGCGGCACTACGGGCAGGGTGTGCATGTCCCTGTATTCGTCGGCGACAGGGGCCAGGGCATCGCAGTGAACCGCGTCGACTCCGCGGATGATAATGGGCTTAACCTGCAGGTATCTGGCCAGCTCCTCCACGCGCTCGCTGTAACCGCCCACCACGCATTCGTCATCGGTGTTGACTATCAGCAGACGCGTGCCGCTGATGTGATCCAGACCCTTCTGCACCTCTGCCAAGGGAAGCGGGATCATGGCGGCTACCCATTCTATGGGCTCGTCCGCGGGAATATTCCAAGCCTGGCGCCAGGCTAAATAGCGCGGGCTGGACAGCTTTTCCCGGAACAGGTTGCTCTTTTCCATGCGCTCCAGCATGCCATCGCGGGAGGGCCAGGCGCGGTTGGCAAACAGAGCGGCGGATTCTCCTAGACTGTAGCCAATAACAGCCTGAGCCTCTATGCCTAAGGAGCGGACAGCCTCGGTCGCAATGGTTCCGAAGCAGACCTGGCTGAACATCATCTTATGGGTGTCGCTGTTTAAAATGGCCGTGCTTTCGCGCTTCCATCCGCTATTCCAGCTGTGACGGTAGGGCTGGCAGTATCTGGCCATAAACTGGTCGCTGAGCCTAAGGTTTTCCAGATCGAGCCGGTGCATTAGGTTGGGGAATCTGGCGCATAGCTCGCGTCCCATGCCGATGAAGTGCGAGCCAGATCCCGGATACACAAAGGCGGTTTTTCCCTGTCCGGCCAGCGGCGCGGGGGTGAAGTATATGCCCTGCAGCTCGGTGGGCTGATCGGGATGGTCGCGCAGGTGCTGATAGGCCAGGGCGATCTTGTCGCTGAGTCTGTCGCTTATCTCCAGCACAATGGACAGGCAGAGGCGTTTGGAGCGGTAGGGCAGCATCTTCTGCCACCAGACCGCACTAAGCTCATGGAGCGCGGCGGCGCTGCCCGCTGTCTCCCGGCATTGGGAAGCTAGGATGGTCAGACTGTCTAGGTTGGCGCACAGCTCCTGAATGGTGTTCCCGTAAATGGGAAGCAGGGCAGCCTCATCGGGTCCTAAGGTGCCAGGCTCGGGCGTCTCTGACGCTTCCGGAGCCTGCAGAACGGCATGAACGCACTGCCCGTCGCGGGAGCGGCAGCTTACGCCGGCTAAGCGCGGACCGTCCTGGCGGTTGCGGAACCAGTAGGCTGGCTGAATGGGCAGGTGCAGGCGCGCCTCTTCCCAGCCTAGCTCCGGATCCCCGATCGGAGACTGAAAACCGGGCAGGGGCGGCAGTATTTCGCTGTCTAGGCACAGCGCGGCCTTGGCCAGCGAGGCCAGTCCGGCACAGGCTCCCAGATGGCCGGCAACTGGGCTGAGCGCTCCCAGGGCGCAAGGCTGGCTTCCCGATCCAAAGAACTTTAGGAGCGCCTGGGCTTCGGCTCTATCATGTTCGGGCACGCCGCTGCCGCTGGCCTCAATATAGCTTACCTGACGCGGATCGGCGCCGGCTTCGGCATAGGCCTGCCGCAGTGCCTGGATATAGGTGTGGACACCATCTTCGCTGCCTTCGGCTTCTGCTGCCGGCGCGGCAGGAGCTGAGGCCTGTCCCCAGCCGCGGATAATGCTGTAAATCTTGTCGCCGTCGCGCTGGGCGTCGCTCAGGCGCTTGACGACCAACGCTACCGCGCCTTCTCCGGGCACGGTTCCCTGGGTGCCGCTGTCAAAGGGCTGGGGATGGCTCTGGGGCAGCTCGCTGCCCATTAGGCAGCGCAGATCGCCGCCTAAATCTACGGCTCCCGCCAGAGCTATATTGACCTCTCGGCGCTGCAGGTAGCGGCAGGCCGTCTGAAGCGCGTCTAGGCCGGAATTCTCCTCGCTAGAAACCGTATAGGAGGGACCGCCAAACCTGAACTCGCGGGCTATGCGGCTGGCGACAATGCTGCCCAGCGCTCCGATGGTAGAGGCGGCGTCTAAGGGCGACTGGATGGCGCTGCGCACCCGCTCCAGCCAGTCGGTGCTTTCGGCCTCGCTAAGCCCCAGCTGCTTGGACCAGCGCTTTACCAGGTCGGTGATCCACCAGCGCAGCTGATAATTGGAAGCGTTGATATCTAAGCCCAGGCCGATTATGGTGGCCGCATCGGGACGCTCCGCGCCCGTCTGAATACCGGCATCGGCCAGAGCCTGATCGGCGACCTGAAGCATCAGCAGCTGCTGGGGCAGCAGGTGGGGAATATCGGTCGGGGGTATCTTGTATCGGCCGACGGGTATCTTGACTTCCTCGATATAGGCTCCGGGCATCGCGTAAAGCTGCGTGAGATCCGCCGCGCTGTTCTCCGCTGGGCCCTCTTCTGCTGCCGGCTGGTCCTGTTCTGCGGCGGCTCCGTTGCGCTTGGCTGCGGAGTGATTTTTTATTAGGGTGGCCCCGCTGAGCACGCTCTGGCGGAAGCGTTCCAGGCTGTCTGCTGACCCGATATGGCAGGCCATGCCGACTATGGCTATGGGCTCGGCTTCCTCGTCACGGGGAGCAGACGCGGGCTGGGAGCCGCCTGAGGCCTGTTCTGCGGCGGGAAGCGAAAGCTCGGGATCCCATTCTTCAACGATGGCGTGGGCGTTTATGCCTCCGAAGCCGAAGGCGCTGACCGCTGCCCGGCGCGGGGTTCTGTCATCGCGGCGCGGCCAGTCTTCAGCCTGCCTGGGCACGGAAAATGGTGTCTGGCTGAGGTCTAAAATAGGTTCGGAGAAATTCACCTGCGGCGTAAAGCAGCGGTTGTGCAGGCTTAGCGCTGCGCGCAGCAGGCTGGCCATGCCGGCACCGGTCAGCAGATGGCCGATCATGGCCTTTACTGAAGTCAGATAGCAGGGGCGCTGGGGAGAAGGCAGGCCGTTTTCTTTCCACAGCTGTATCAGACTCTGCAGCTCGGTCCTGTCGCCGGTGGGAGTGCCGGTGCCGTGGCATTCGATCCAGTCCATATCCTGCGGATTAAGCCCAGCCTTTTGGTAAGCCTGGCGCATGGAGCGCAGCTGGCCTTCGCTGGCTGGTGCCACGAGACTTCCTGCCAGGTCATTAGAGATACCTATGCCGCGGATAACCGCGTAAATGGTATCGCCGTCGCGGACCGCATCTGGCAGGCGCTTCAGCACAGCCAGGCCGCAGCCCTCGCCCACGAGCAGGCCGTCGCATTCTCTGTCGAAGGGGCGGCACTGGCCGCGGCGGGACAGAGCGCGCAGGGCGGAAAAGCCCATCTGGGTGTACAGGCGATCCGGCTGGGACAGGCCGCCGGCGACCATGGCATCGGCTCTGTGGGCGCGCAGCTCCTCGCAGGCCAGATGCACGGCGATAAGCGAGGAAGCGCAGGCGGCGTCGATAGTGAAGGCGCCTAAGCCCAGATCGTAGGCCTGAGCCGTAAGGCTGGCGCACAGTCCTACGGCGTCTTTATTCCAGGTATGAGGAAGCGAGGCCAGATCGGGCACGGAGTATTCCGCGGCTTCTTTCTTCAGCTGTTCATTCTGAAGGCAAAGCTGCTGAGCCGCCAGGGCTCCCCAGGTCTTCTGGGTCAGCTCTGAAGTCGCCAGGGTGGGCAGGGCGATGGCCGCCATAATCAGACCGGTGCGCTCATGGGGAACGCTTACGCCCTTCAGCGCGGCCTCGGCCGCGGCCAGCGGCAGCAGGAACAGCGGGTCCAGGGATTCTGGCAGATTCCGCAGAGAGCCATAGGGACGGTTCTCGGGATAGCTGTCCAGACGGTAGCCGATATAGCTGTTAACGCGGTCGGGCTGGGTCTCTCCCGGGGTATTTAGCTCCGGTTTAAACTGCCAGATATCCCTTAAATCCCGCGACAGATCCTGGCCTGCGCAGAGCCTTTGCCAATACGCTTCGCAGCTGTCTGCTCCCGGAAACTGCAGGCCTATGCCTACAATGGCAATGCTGTTGGCAAACTGCTCACTGTTCATCTGTTACTCCTGTGCCTCGAATCGGCTGTTAAGTCGGCTATTAATTTAGGTAACCGGTTATAAAACTTGTACGCTAACCTGCAGCGCAGGGCTAGCGCACAAGAACTCAGAGTGCCAATGCCCTTGAGCCTTGGCTTATAGGCATTTGGCTATAAAGCTAGCGGCTGCGGAACTGCTCCTTAAGCGAGGCGTCCATCATCCAGCGGATGCCCTTCCACACGGCTAAAACGCGCTGCCTTTCGCAGAACACTACCTCACCCTGGAAGAGCATACCCCTGTGCTCGGTAACCTTAAATACCAGGCTGACCTGCTCGGGGAAGGCGGCGCAGAACTGGCGGTAGCTTTGCGCGCCCAGGGGCAGCGAGGGACAGCCCTGCTGGGCACCGCTCCAAATTAGCCCCAGCTGCAGGGCGCAGTCGCTTAGCAGCGGATCGCTAAGCCAGGCCTTGGGAGCGCTGTCCTGCATCCACCAGTTGGCCGGCGGAGAGGCAGAATCTGCGGTAGCGGCAATAGCGTTGGGGGCTATGGAATCGATGCTGGCCAGTCCCTGGAAGGAAATACCGTGGAAAAGATAGCGTTCGTAGGCATCTACGGCGTCAAAGGTCGGCATATCCTTAGGCTTGGCCGGCGCGGCTTCGGTGCATTCTGGCAGGCCTCCGACCGCCATCACCACCTCGGCGCTGGCGTATACGGTCTGCTTAATCCTCATCTGCATGGGCACGCGCACCAGCCGTCCGGCGCTTATGCCCGAAGCGCAGACTACATCGGCCAGCATGCCGTCCTCAGTCTGGATGGGCTTGAGAACCTGCAGATTATCTACGCCGGCAAACTCCAGCTGGGGATATCTGAGCTTGGCCGCCTGGCAGAAATACTCCATTATAAGCGCCATAGGCATAACGGATCTGCCGCCAAAGGCGTGATCGTTAAGAGCCGGTATTGCCTCGCTGGAGCAGGGGAACGCGTAAACCCGTTCACAGATATCGGCTTCGCTGGGCAGCGAGAAGCCCGAGCCGAAGATGATCTCCTGCTCTTCGGGGGCGCCGTATACCATCTCATCGGCTAAGGCCAGCGCGCCTTCGCCGCGAGGTATTAGCTCCGCCCCGATCTTGGCGAATTCGCGGCGCAGACCGTCGTTGACCATACCGCCGTCCCACGGTCCCCAGCCTATGGAGACCACCTTGGCCTGAGGGCGCAGTGTCGCTTCTAAATGGGCCGCTTTGTTCATGATCTCGTTGGCTATGGCGTAATCGCTTTGTCCGGGACGGCCAAATCTGGCGGTAACAGAGGAGAAAAAGGCGATAAAGCGCAGATCGTCCTGGCGCGTAGCCTGCAGCAGGTTGATCAGCCCGTATACCTTGGTGTCGAATACCGCATCAAACTGAGCTCTGGTCTTGTCGGTGATTTTCTTGTCGGCCAATACGCCGGCTGCATGGATCAGGGCATTAATGGAGCCATAGCGGGAACGGATATCCTGTATGGCGTTTTCCACCGCCTGGCGGTCGCGCACATCTAGGGACATGTATTCGGCCTGGCAGCCCAGAGAGCGCAGCTCGGCCAGCGTTGCCCGCACCTCGCGGTTGGCCAGAATGGCGCGCGCCTCTTTTTCCAGCCTAGCCGGGGTCAGCTTTTCGCCGCGTGCCTGCGCCTCGCGGAATAGAACGGCCTTCAGTTCCGGTGATGAGGCTGCTGCGGCCAGCGTCGGGGATTCCTCGGCAGCCAGGGGAGAGCGGCCCAGCAGAACAAATCTGGGATGCAGGTAGCGGGCTATAGTCTTAACGCAGTCAGAGGTAACTCCGCGCGCTCCGCCGCTGACCACGATTACCTGCCCTGCCGGCCAGGGATGATTGTGGTGGGGTACGAACGGCGCCTGACACAGCTCGGGCACGATGCGGCTGTCTGGGCAGAGGCCGACCTCCATAACGCCGGGGCAGCTTAGCTCGTCAATAAGCGCTTCCGCGGCATGTCGGCGATCCCAGTCTGGGTCGATGTCTATCGCCCTGCAGACACATTCCGGCCATTCCTGGGCAACGACCTTGCCCAGGCTGTGAAGGCCGCCCGCGGCGGGATTGAACGTCTTGCCGGCGGTGCCCATACGCCCGTCCATGCGCGAGACCGTGGCGAACAGCGTGCGCCCATGCGACAGGGCGGGAGCTGCCGCCTGCAGGGACATAAAGCAGTCCTTAATGAATGTGCAGTCTGCATTTTCCCATTCTTTGGCACTGGAATGGGGAATGAAGGCAATCAGTCCCTTGATGCTCGGCAGGACATCGCGCAGCATCAGGGTTGTCTCGTCAATCTCCGGCGCTGTGCCATAATGCGGGCTTAATTGGGCGAGCTGGGCCGGGGTTACCATATGCACTACCGCGCCGCGCTCTTCCAGAACCTCTTTGGCATAGCTGGCCAGCTGCCCGTCGTCCAGCAGCAGATAAGGCCCGGAGCCGCCCGGCATACCCACGGGAGTCGGCGGCAGAGCTTCTCGGTAGCGTATAAGGCGCCGCTCTAAGCGGCCTAAGGGCGGCATGCTGACGGCATTGCCTGCGCTGGCTGCAGAGCTGGTCTGACCGGCGGATTTGGCTGCAGGTACTCCCTGATTGGCTGTCTTTACTGCAGGACTGGCTTGGTTGGCCGTTTTGCCTGCAGAAGCGCTCTGAGCTGACGGCTTTACCGCAGGGCTGGCTTGGTTGGCCGTTTTGCCTGCAGATGCGCTCTGAGCTGACGGCTTTACCGCGGGACTGGCCGAGGTGGCTGCAGGAACGCTTTTAGCAGCGGTCTGAGCCGCGCGGTTGGCTTTATCGGCTGTTCTGGCGGCAGGAACGCTTGGCTCTGCCGGTTTATGGGACGCTGCGCTTGTACTACCCTCACCTTTTGAAGGCCCGGACGGGTCTCCTTTCGGTGGGGTAGTCGGATCAAAAGGGCGCAGGCGCTCCACAATCTGGCGCAGGGTGCGCAGATTGCCTATCTCTTCGGGGGTAATGGAATTAACTCCGGGGAAGCGCTCTTCGATGGCCGCCAAAATCTCCACGCGTTTGATAGAATCGATGCCCAGATCGCTCTCTATGTCCATGTTGAGATTAAGCATATCGGCTGGATATCCCGTTTTTTCAGCTACGATCTGCATTACCGCGGCGTCAAAATTGCCGTCCTGGGCTTTGGTAGCTGACTGTGCGGTGCCAGCGGAGGGAGCCGCGGATGCCGCCGTAGGCGCGCTGGCGGCAGGCGTTGCAGCAGGGGCGGGCAGGCCGTCATTTAAGCGCTCTATTACCTGCTGGATGGTGTGCAGATTGCCGATCTCGTCGGGCGTAATCGCGTTCATGTTCGGGAAGCGCTCTTCGATGGCTGCCAATATCTCCACACGCTTGATGGAGTCGATGCCCAAATCGGCCTCCATATCCATGCCGACGCTGATCATGTCGATGGGATATCCTGTCTTTTCGGCGATAATGCTGAGCAGGCTGGAGGAAATATCAGATCCGGAGGCGGCGGGGCTGGCTGCTGGCGGAGCTGCGGCCGGCTCGGCAGGCGTGACCTGAGCTGTCTGGGCTGGATCGCCGCCCAGGCGCTCGATTATCTGTCTGAGCGTGTGGAGGTTGCCGATCTCGTCGGGGGTTATGGTCTTAACGTTGGGAAGCTTCTCCTCGATGGCAGCCAAAATTTCTACGCGCTTGATCGAGTCAATGCCCAAATCGGCTTCCATATCCATGTCTGCCGTGATCATATCGACCGGATAGCCGGTTTTCTCAGCCACGATGCCAAGCACGGTGGAAACCATGGAAGCTGCGGGCTTAGACTGCGGGCCGGCGCTTTCCTTGGCGAGCATAGACAGATGTGAGGACTGCGCCTGCAATACGGGGGCAGACGCTGCTGTCTGAGCAGGGGCTGGAGCAGGCATCGCCGGAGACTGGATACTTGCCTGTGTTGGTACCGCAGCGGAAAGCGGCTTGGGCGGCTCCGGAGTGGCTATCTGAGTTGGCATCCCCATAGATGGCGGGATGTTCATGGGCGTAGGCATGCTCATTGGCCCAGACATATTCATAGGTGAGGGCATACCCATGGGCGCAGGGGGTGGCATGAGTGGAGCCATAGGAGCTGGCATACCCATGGGCGGCATCATTGGCGGCATCCAGGGCATATTCTGACACATCATGGGCGGATACATGGGCATAGGCGGCATGGCTCCGGGCGCGCCGAAATACTGCTGTCCGGGCATCATTAGGCTCTGTATGGCGTACTGCAGCTGAGCCTGAGTCTCTAAGAAGCGCTGATGGGCCAGAGCTGTCTGCTGCTGCAAACTCTGCAGGGCTAACAGTCCGTCGCGGATATTGAGCATAGCCTGTGTCTGCGCCGCTCCGACGGGAGCGTTTGGCTGTTCCGATTGATTGTTGTTCATCTTTTGTTTCACGTCAGAATAGATTTCAGCCTTTTGCTGATGTGTGTTAGATGTATTAGCAACTGTATTTTTGGCAGGAGCCGGGGCTGCTGCCGAAACTGTTGATGCCTGATTCTTTTGGCTGGTCGTGCTTGCCGCTGCTGCTGGCCGGGCTTTGGGGAACTGTTTGCGGTACCCTTCGGCTGGCTCTTTGGGCTCGGGCCAGGGGGCCGGACTGCTGTAGTTGGGCCTGCGGTAATTTGCTCCGCACAGGGTTACGGGGAACTTGGGAGTTTTGGGCTCTGCCGGCACAGTCTCCCAGTCGCTCAGTTTAACGGGCAGGCCTAGGCAGGCCAGCTCAGCCAGGCATTTGCCCAGCTGCAGCAACTCTCCGCCGCCCTTGCGGGAGTCGGTGGCCATCATATGATAGGGCCGGCCGTTCATGATGCTCTTTACTAAACCGCCCAGTACAGCTTTGGGGCCAACCTCGACAAAGGTGTCGAAGCCGCGCTCGTACATTTTGTTTATGATGTCTATGAAGTTAACCGCGCTGACCAGCTGCTTAGAAAGGGTCTGGCGGGCTTCGGCGGGGTCGTCGGGGTATATATCGCCGCTGAGATTGGCGTATACTGGAAGCTCCGACGCGGTGAAGGCCGCCTCTTCTAAGGCCTGCCCGAACGGCTTTACAGCTGTGGCCATCAGCGCGCTGTGGAAGGCAGCCGATACCTGCAGGGGGCGGGCGGTAATCTTGCGCTCTTTGCAGACAGCCTGAACCTTTTGGATGGATTCCTTAAGCCCGGTCAGCACAAACTGCTTGGGATGGTTGCGGTTGGCTATGCTGAGCCCGCCGATCTCTTCGGCCAGCGTGGCGGCGGTTTCCTCGGTGGCGGTGAGGGCTATCATGCCGCCGCGGCCTCCGTCGCCGGCGGCCATGAGGCGTCCGCGCAGCGCGGAAAGCGTAAACAGCTCCTTAGAGCTGATGCGGCCCGCGGTGCAGAGGGCGACCAGCTCTCCGTAGGAATGGCCCGCCGCGGCCTGCGGCTCCACACCGAAGCGGCGCAGCACGTTAGCCAGGCCTATCTCTATGGTACCCAGAGCAACCTGGGCCGCCTTGGTATCGGTGAGCTCTGCGGCATGGGCGGCTTCTTCCTCGGCGCTGTAGCTGGGCAGAGGGAATATCTTAGCGCAAGGGCGCTGCTCTTCGGGAAGCAGATCTTCGGCTTCCTGGAAGGCCTGAAGTACCTCGGGAAATACGGCGGCGATTTCGCTGCCCATGTGCAGATACTGGCTGCCCTGGCCGGGGAACAGGAAGGCTACCTTGTGCGGCTCATTTTTGCCCGCGGACGTGTAGCAGCCGGCAGGCAGCTCGGAACCGTCGCGCAGCGCTTTTTCCAGCGCCTGCAGCGTTTCAGCGGCCTGCTGCTGAGAGCATACAGCCGTGGCTTTCCAGAGTGCCTCATGATCGAAGCTGCCGCAGCTCTTATTGGCTGTCCAGGCGGCATTTTTATCGGCCTGAGCAGCCGCGTCGGCAATCTGCTTAATGAGTTCTGCCTGCTCTGATGCGCTGAAGGCGAATATCAGCACCGAGCCGTCCCAGGCGGGTTCAATCCTCTTGGAGCTGTACTCCTCCATAATGACGTGGAAGTTGCTTCCGCCAAAGCCGAATGAGGAAAGGGCTCCGCGGCGCGGATGGTCGGGGCTGGCCAGCCAGGGGCGGGCTACATCGTTGAGGAAGAAGGCACTGTCCTCAATGTGCATTCCCGGATGCGGGTGGCTTACGTTTATGGTGGGCAGGAGAACCTTGTTGTAAAGCGCCAAGGCCATCTTGCATAAGCTAGCCGATCCCGCCGCCGCTTTGGTGTGGCCGATCTGCGATTTTACGGTGCCCATGGCGCACCACTGCTTTTGCTCGCGGCAGGGGCCGAAGAACTGCTGCAGGGCGCTGAACTCTACTACGTCGCCTTTCTTCGTGCCGGTGCCGTGGGCTTCGACCATATCGACTGTGTTCGGGCTGAGGTGGGCGTTCTGGTAAGCCCGCTCGATTGAGCGGTACTGGCCCGCGGAATCTGGAGCGTATATGGCTCCGCTGTTGCCGTCTGAGGAGGAGCCCAGCCCTTTGATGACCGCGTAAATCCTATCGTTGTCGCGCTCGGCATCGTCGAGGCGTTTGAGAACAACCACGCCTACGCCCTCTCCGAGCAGAGTGCCGTCGGCATCCTCCGAGAAGGGGCAGATCGCGCCTTTATGCGACAGGGCTGGAGTCTTGCTGAAGCATTCAAACATGAATATGTCGTTGAATGTATCTACACCGCCGCTGATGACCATGTCGGCGCTTCCAGTCTGAAGCTCCATCATGCCTAGATGCAGCGCGGCCAGCGAGCTGGCACAGGCGGCATCTACTACGCAGTTGGTGCCATGCAGATCGAGCTTGTTGGCCACTCTTCCGGCTACTACGTTGCCCAGCAGGCCGGGGAATGAATTTTCCTGCCAGCCCACATAAGAATCGGCGATTTGGGCGATAATTTTCTGCGAGGTCTCTTCGTCGATGCCGGCATCGTAAAGGGCTCTGCGCCAATGGTGATGGCCTAAGCGGGCACCTAAGGGAATAACCAGCTCTAAGCATCCGGTGACTCCCAGAACGACGCTGGTTCTTTCGCTGGGCACGGGCTTTAGATGCTCGCCCTTGCCGTATCCGGCATCGCGCAGGGCTTCTTTCGCGCCGACCAGTGCCAGGAGCTGCGATGTGTCAGTGGCCTCTAAGGCGTTGGGAGGAATAGCGAATTCCGCGGTATCAAACTGATAGGGCTCCAAAAAACCTCCGACCTTGCAGTAGGTGCGGTCTGGACTGGATGCGTCGCCATCGTATAGGTCTGTCACCGACCAATGGGTAGGAGGAACCTCCTTGATACAATTGTCGCCCCGGCGCAGCACTCTCCAAAAACTCTGTTTGTCGGGCGATTTAGGAAACATACAGCTTAGCCCGACAATGGCCAAGGGTATGTTTCCCGGAGCGGCCTCAGAGGGTCTCTTCTCTTGGAATGACATATTTATCTCCTGTTGGTGGCTTAGGGGTGTCGTTTCCCTATAGCAGAGAAAGGCGGTGACAGCCGCAGACAACCGGATGGAAGCCATAAAAATAAGTGCCGTTAGCGCACAGGAAGCCCGATATATGCGGACTGCGCTTCTTATGCGCTGTTGCTTGGGGCAACAAAAGCACCGAAAGGATAATATACTTGAAATTGTATAAATGTCCTACTAAGGCGAAAGACAGCGCGTTTATCGCAATATGCACTGATGTGCAAAAAAAGCGGCAAATTATTTTTCCTGCTCCTGCTTAAACCGTTCTTCAAGTATGTTGCCGATGATCCTTGCCCAGCTTTTGTGCACTATTGCGCTGGGATGCCATCTCATGTTGCCCGCAACGTGGAATTCTGGACTGTCTGACTTGCCGTTGTGCCCATCGGAGACAAATCTGTACTCAAATGGCTGTCTGTCTGGTATTTTTTCGCTTCCTTTAGCGTTTATCGCGGCCGCCTGTTCAGGGGTGGGGTAATAGAGAAATTGCATAGAATCATAATTCTCTAAAACGAATGCAGCAAATTCACTGCCATGCTGGCGGGCTGTGGTATTCATGCGATTGAGCAGCAGCCAGTATAGCTTGTATGTCTCGTCATTGGCTTCAATGTTCGAATTGATATTAGACTGATGAACGTAATCGCAGTAAATGCAGAGGCGTTTTATAGCTGTTATTAAAGCTGAATAGTTTTCAAACGGCCAAGGCTGTCTGGCGGGGATTACCTCCGCTAGGTCTCCTCGCCAGTTAATATATGTATATGGATAATACCATAAAGGATGCTCTGATTTTATAAGCTCAGCTGCTCTTATCTCTGGCGCTTCAGAAGCCGGCTTTTCGACAATCCTAGCATAGCGGTTGCGCTTAATATGGTCTCTTCTGCTGACGTATATTACTAGATCGTAATGCTTCCTTTGCAGAATCAGCTTTTCCTTAAGGTAGCACTGATAGGTGCTGTATCCCGAGGAAGCTTAATTGTCAAATGAAACATTCGGAAAGCGCTTGCTTAAATGCCAGGCGTACGTTTCATAGTCTTCTACCCCTACGCCGTACGTGTATGAGCATCCCAGCAGCAGGACTTCATAATTATGCTTCAGCACGCATGGACGGCTGGACCGGGCTCCATTAGCCCAGACGGTTTCAAAGATTTGATGATCTGCAGGTGTTTCGTATGCGGTTACCTTTTCGTTGGCAAGATTGGTCCAGCCTAAATCGGGGTGGAAGCCGGGAATGCTGCTGATCCTTTGGCTGATGCTTTTCTCTGGTTCATATCCCTTATAACGTAAGTATGTTTCTGCGGTTAAGGATAGGATGGTAATATATATTAGGCATATCGCTATATACTTTCGCCATTTTCTTGGTATAGAGAAGAGCATGACAAATGATATCCTATAAA
>JAFSXO010000086.1 GCA_017444045.1 bacterium
CCTCTTGGGAGCTGGGGACGGGAAGCTGTTTAGCGGCGCTGCTGTCCAGTGTGTAAGAGGTGGATCTTATGCCGCTGTCGGGATCCTTTACTGTCAGCTTCAGCACCAGATTGCGCTGGGTGAAAACCGCTCCGTTCGTTTTGGGTGTGGCCTGCTCTTCGCCGTCTAAAGAGCAGAGCACCGGCTCGATGGAGGGCGGCGCCAGATCGCAGATTACTTTCTTTTCGCCGGATATGGAATTGCCGGCGCGGTCGGCCACAGTCCATTTCAGGGCGTTGATGCCATGGGAGATGGGAACTACGAATTTAAAAGCTCCGTCTTCATCGATATCGTGGTGTATGGTCTGATCGTGTACCTTAATCGTAAGGCGTGCGGAAGGCTTGGTGCTGCCGTAAAAGGTTACGGAATCCTTATTGGTGATGAAACCGTCGCTGGGACCGCGCAGATCCATGGTCGGCTTTTCGGTGTCGACGATGAACGACCAATTGGCGCGGTAGTGGCCGGCTATCACGGTTATCGTATGCGGTCCGTCGCTCAGCTCTTCTGTCTGGCCGGCGAGCGTGCCCCACAGTCCTTGGTTCTTAAGCTTCAGATTCTGTTCGTCTAGCTTAACCTTAATGGAATTTGAGGGAATGCCCTTATAGTGGATAACTACGCTGGGAGAGCTTTCGCAGGTGTAAAAAGCGTTTTCTTCGCTGTCGGCCTGGATGCGCAGATGGGAGCCTATGTCTAAGCTGCTGACGCGAAAGCAGTAGAAGCCGTACCCAATGGCGAGCAGCAGGATGGCAAAAACTATTATGGCGATGGTGTTGACAACCCTGCGCAGGGTGCGGTAAGAGCTGTCTGCCTCAGCTGTCAGCGGATCTACATTGATGGTCATTGCCGTTATATCCTGTTTCTGATTATGCCGTGCGCGGGCCTAGCGATGGGGCTGGCGACTATATCTGGCAGCGCCAGCGTTAAAACGACGCAGCGCAGAACTGTTAGTGCTGCAAAAAGTACAGACCGCTGTAAAACTTGAGATCGACCAGCACATCCTCCTGCTGCTTCTGGCGCAGCCAGGCGTCTATTTCGCTGAGAGGAACCAGATGAACCGTGATGTTCTCGTCGTCTACGCCCCCGCCAGCTGATACCTTAACCAGGTCGTAGGCCCGGAAAATATGGATAATTTCATTGCTTAGGCCGGCGCTGGCGGGACCGTAGGTCAGAAGCTGCAGACGGGTGGCGCGGTAGCCGGTCTCTTCTTCCAGCTCGCGCTGAGCCGCGGTTACGATGTCCTCATTTTCCTGTCCTGGCACATCGCCTACCAGACCTGCCGGCCATTCGATTACCCTTTTGCCGAGGGCGGGGCGAAACTGCTCGATGACCAGAGCCTTGCCCTGATGCTCGGCGATTATGGCCACGATGGCGCTGACCTTTTTGCGCTCAGCGTATTCCCAGCCATTGTGGTTAAGAAGCTGCAGAAATTTGCCTTGTCCTATTATTTCCATACTCATATAGCGCTGTTCTTCTGGTTTTAGCTTGCGGTTCCTACATTAATTTAATATTCGCGCTACACCAGCTTCCGCGCTGGCACTGCTTCGCTTCGCTCAGATGTGCCTTGCGCGTAACTGGTTACGCGCTATAAGCTGCAAACGACAGCCATGAATTGTATCGACATGGATTTAATTAAATGACATTGCGATCCTTTAAGGAAAGCTGTTTGGCAGAATTAGTGATGCTGGTTGTTGACATTTTTTCTATAAGTCGTGATAATATTCCAGTATTCGCTACCGTTAATTGAAGTAATTATACTGCTGTTTTGGAGGATAATCGGCTCTTATGCTGCTGACAATTACGTATGAAGGGGAAAACGCTCAGGATTTGGGGTATCTGCTGCACAAGAATCCCCAGCGCGCGCAGCAGTTTGAGCTGAGCTTTGGCAAGGCCTATGTGTTTTATCCTGAGGTGAGCAGGGAACGCACTACAGCGGCTCTGCTGCTGGACTTAAACCCTATCGATTTAGCGCGGGGCAAGGCGGGCAGCAGCGAGGGCGGCATATTCGATTATGTCAACGATCGGCCTTACGCATCAACCTCTTTTATGAGCAATGCCTTGGTGCGCATCTTCGGCAGTGCCATGGGCGGACGCTGCGAAAAACGCCAGAAGCTGGCCGATACACCGCTAAATCTAACGGCGCGTCTGTACTGCCTAAAAGACGGCAACGATAATGAGCTGGCCGCCAAGCTGTTTGAGCCGCTTGGCTATAGCGTTAGCTTCTCCAGGTCGGTCTTAGACGATAAATTTCCCGAATGGGGCAGCTCTCCTTATATTGACCTAACTCTGTGCGGTACAGTGAGGCTGGCGGAGCTGCTAAACCACCGGTATGTGCTTATTCCGGTCTTTGACAGGCAGAAGCATTATTATGTCAGCGAGGACGAGATAAAAAAGCTCCTCGATCACGGCAGCGGCTGGCTTGCCGGCCATCCCTGGCGCGAGCTGATCGCCAGGCGCTATTTTCAGGGGCATGTGCGCTATGCGTATAAGGCGATTGATATCCTTATGGCCGCAGACGGCGTTCCGGCAGAAGTGCTGGATGAGCCGCTGAATGAGGCAAAGGAAAATGAAGAAAGAGAAAGCGTCTCCTTAAACGAAGAGCGCCTGGCGGCCG
>JAFSXO010000087.1 GCA_017444045.1 bacterium
CCCGCTTTGCCGCATCCGGCAAGAAGCTGCCTAAGAAAGACCTGGGCATGATCGCCATGTCCTATGGCAACATCTATGTGGCTCAGATCTCCATGGGCGCCAACCAGGCTCAGGCTCTGAAGGCTATCGCCGAGGCCGAATCCTACGATGGTCCTTCGCTCATCATCGCCTACTCGCACTGCATCAACCACGGCATCGATATGGTCAACGGTCTGAAGCAGCAGAAGCTGGCTGTCGAGTGCGGCCAGTGGCCTCTGTACCGCTTCGACCCGCGCCGCAAGGCCGAAGGCAAGCCCTGCCTACAGGTTGACTACAAAGAGCCCAAAGCGAAAGTGGCCGACTACCTGGCCAACGAGAACCGCTTCCGTCAGCTCTCCAAGCTGAACCCCGAAGCCAGCGCCAAGTTCGCTGAAGAGTCTCAGAAGATCGCCGAAGAGCGCTACGCTAAACTGGTCTATCTGGCCAGCCAGCAGTAAGCGGCGATTAGGCTGTAAATAGCTGAAAGCTCTCGGGAGATAGCTTCTTCCGGGAGCTTTTTTTATTCTGCCGGCTGGTATTATTCGCGCTACACCAGCTTCCGCGCCGGCACTGCGTAGCTTCGCTCAGAGGTGCCTGGCGCGGAACTGGTTACGCGCTAGAATCTACTCACAATAGCCGCGAATTGCACCGACAGGAAGCACTGAATTGCACAGCCTCCAAGGATATCTATATTCTCTTGCCGGGTTAACGGTATCGCATTATGAAGGTCAAAGGTCAGCGTCAGATTGCGCAGCAGAAACTCATTGTCCACTACTATAAAGTATGATAGAATTATTTGTCATTTTTGCCCTAGAGGACAGCCAGACATGAATTATCTGAAAGAAAAACTATCATACCTTTGGCATTATTTCACCTGCTACGAGAAGTGGTGGTTTTCGATAATTCTGGGCCTGGCCGTTTTGATAGCCATTAAATTCCCCGAGCATGACGTCAACGGTGTCAATGGCAAAATAATAGAAGCGCTGTATCTGTCCAACATCTTCTTCAATGTGCTGTGCGAGCTGCTGATCGCCAAACAGTCCAAATGGAACTTTATAGTTTCCCTGCTGGTTGAAGCCACGGAGATCGCTATCCCTCTGGTGCTGATCTCCCGCTTTGCCACCGCCGCGGTCACCCTGTTCTTCTGGATACCCATCGATATAATCAGCTTCATCAACTGGCACAGGCATCCCGACCAGGTAGAGGAAAGCCTTACCGAGGTGCGCAAGCTCTCAGGCTGGGCCGAAGCTGCTACCATCGTCGGCATCGTCGTTTGGACCTTTGCTATAGGCACCTGGACATCCCAGCTAAACATCACCACCGACCTATTCGGGGGCAACAAAAACGTTGAGCTTTGGGTGCATTACCTCGACGCCTGCGTAAGCGCGGTAGGCATCGCCAACGGCCTGTTTATTCTATTCCGCTATCGTGAGCAATGGCTGGCCTGGTACCTTAGCGCCACCCTGGAGACCATAATCAACATTCTGTCGGGGCAGTATATTCTCTTAGTGCTCAAGGCGGGCTATTTTACCAACACGACTTACGGCTACATTAAATGGACTAAATACATCCAGGAGCACCAGGAAAACCAGACAGCAGCTTCAGCACCTACGGCTGCACCTACAAACGCTTCCTAAGTTTTTAGCGAACATATTCGCGCTGCACCAGCTTCCGCGCCAGCATAGCGTTGCCCCCGATTATTTGTCTCTCTTTACGCTGAACATACTGCTATGCAATCCAAGCTTACGCTTTTTGTTATCTAGAGGATTGACGAAGGGTTCCTTAGCAAATTTTTCCATACTTTCCCGCGCCCGCTTAAAGCATTCCAATATTTTCGGGGAGAAAGTCCCGCACTGACCGCTGATAATCATATCATAGGCTTGGCTGAGGTCTAGAGATTCTTTATAGCAGCGCTTATTGATCAGCGCATCATAAACATCGGCCACGGACACTATCTGCGCTATCAGAGGAATATCTTCGCCGACCAGACCATCGGGATA
>JAFSXO010000088.1 GCA_017444045.1 bacterium
AAACGATTGTAGCCTACATGCGCTGAGTAAGTCTTATCGCCCAATTTACGTGTTTCTTTTTTCAGCTCATATCCTGGGAAATCGGTGCTTGTATTCCCGTAAGCATTGGGGAACCATACAGACGAAGGAATACCGAACTGATTAGCCCCTAAGGCATGTCCTTCATCGGGTGTAGATGCCATTCTTAGTTCCTCGAGCATCTGATCGAGTACGTTGCGCGTCTGCAGCGTAGCCTCACGATAGCTCGATTCAAAAGCATGAGCATTCACGCCCTTTATAATTGCATATCCCAGACCTCCTGAAAGCGAAACAAACAGAGCCATAGCCAGCAACAGCTCTATTAAAGTGTAGCCTTTCCGCCTGGTGCCAAACATCATAACCACGTTACACTTCACCTACCTTTGCGAGAGCAATCGCCTGTGCCTAACTCTGAAGAATGTTCGAGGATTTTCCGCTGACAATCGTAGTAGAACGATACTGCAATTCCCCATTGGGATCGGTTTCGGTCCAGTATACGGTCACGGATATGTTGTAAAAAGAGCGGCCTCTGTCGCCGGTGTAAACCAGTATGCCTGTATTATTGCTATTAGGCGTATCCTTAGTATTAGCAACTAAGGTGAACGGCTGGGGCATCTCGGTTTTAGGGAAACGAAGCGCCATCATTTCGCCCTTGGTCAGAGGAACGCGGGCGGCATGGTTAGCACTGTTACCGCAAAACTCTTCAAGATATTTACCGGTGCGCGCGTTATAAAGCGAGTTGGTGGGCTTGCCCACCATCTTATCGCGCAGCTCGTCTGCCACCGATACTGCAAATGCAGCTGCCTGGTTAGCCTGACTGGTCTTTCTCGTTAGGCGAAACGAGGCTGGAAACACAGCAGCGAATGAAACCATAAACGTACATATAAGCGAGATCGATATCAGCACTTCTAGAAGCGTCAGACCTCTTTTTCGTCCCCGTTTTCCAGGATTGGTTACTGCGTTCATATTAAATGCTACCCTTCTTCTCTGCCTAATCTGAGCCGGATCAACCGCGTCTTCGGACATTATCAACCCATAGCCCAATTATCTTGGCTGATTATAACAGATAAAACTCATTGCTGAAAAGCCGATAAACACCTGCCAGAGTTAACAAAAAGTGAATTCTGTGCGCGAAAAATCCACAAAAACGCGAAACAGAAGGCATTATAAATAGTTCATTAAGAATCTTCAATTAGAGGCACTATTAAGAGCACAGTAACAAATTCTGAGCCACGACAACACTTTTATCTTACCTTAATGCTTTAGGCTTCCGTCAAAGTTGGCACTATGATTTTTATTTGCTATAATATATAAACTAATTTATTCTGGGAGCTTGCTATTATTATGATGACGCAACATTATTGCCTACAAAGCCCTGCCCGTGCCAGCGCCGGCCTTCCCCGCCGCTGGTGGCATATATTTAGCTGCTTTATTTTATTGCTCATTGTCAGCTCACAGTTAGCCCAAGCAGGCGTAGTGAAAAGCACCGGTGTTAAGCGCGTCGTCGACGGGCCGCAGGGAGAGGTCGTAGTTACCGGCGTCTTGGACGATCAGGGAGTCCCCGTTAGCACCACGCCCGAAGCTCAGGATATGAGCTCCAGTGCGCCTACCGCCCCAACACCCGAAGCCGCTCCCCAAGAGCCAGATGTGAGCCAAATAGAGTATCACGACACTCCTCAGATAGCCCAAGAAGATACCGTTAAAAAGGAAGACAACGGTATGCTTAAACTTATAGCCGTAGGTCTGCTGGTTTTGCTCCTCGGACTGAGCGCAGTATTCTTTATAAACAAACGCGATTAATACGCGATACAGCAAAGGAGACACGCTGTGCATAGATTTTTCCACAGACGGTATCATGGTTTTACTCTCATCGAGACTATGCTGGTGATTGGCATCACCGCCACACTGCTGGGCATGATGATGTATCGCCATGCATATACTCTTACGCGGGCCACGTTTAATCAGGATGTAGAGCTATTCGCGTCTACCCTAAAGGAGACCGGAACCTCCGCCAAAAAGCGGGGGGTACTCATGATTAACAATACCGCCAATTATGTCGATCAGATTCCCAAATACAAACAAGAGAGCAAGCAGACAACGACGACCCAAATTATCCCCCCCAACCCGTCCAAATACTGCCTCTGGACGATAAAAGAGAAAGCCAACAAGGACAAACCAGCGTTCATTCGCACCTGCGGGCTGATCAGCAAACGAGCGCCGGTGGTCGTCGAAACGACAGGCCATTATACCCAAGATAAAAGCATGAACATCAACATCGGGGTCTGGGTTGATTTATACTCTGTAAACGATCCAAAAGACCTTGACAAAGTTAATTCTAAGGCCGGCACCGTGCCTGACAGTGCTGTTCTGCTAGCCCGTATAGTCTTTGAGCCCAGCATGCTTCCTCTGCACCCTGGCATTATCAATATCGGCCTCGCGGGCGAAAACAGCAAAAATAAGGCTGAAGTTTTGCGCTGGCAGCGCATAGACATCGAGCGCTCTGGCGTCATTACCGTAAATACCGACGATAAGAATTCCAGCTTGGCTACTAAGTACTAACAGGATCGAACTAACAGGATCCTTTATACATGAATCCATGAATCATTGGAGCCATCGGCTTTCAGCCGATGGCTCCAATGATTCATACGCGAAAAAATTAGTGCTTCACGGGCAAGCGCATAAAATCGCTCGGATTGAAGGTCACCGCACCATGGCGCCGGCGCGGGTCAATGTCAACATCCTTACCGGTAGTGAAGCCCTCAATGTCAGCCACAACGTACTGGCTGCCGCATTTTACCCAGAATTCCTCGCTGCTGCAGCGCGACACCTTGCCCAGGTTGCGCCCATCGCAGGTAACGTACATGTCAAATTCGGTTTCGTTTATAACCTTTATCTTGCCATCGATCTCCCTGGGGCTGCGATGCTCGTGCATATGATGGTGACCCTCACCATGCTCGCCAGGATAGGCCTGAACAGCACTGCCCGCCGCAAAGACCAGCAAAAGCGATAATGCTATAGCCGCCAGCCCATATTTAAGTCCAAGGCCAAATCGGCCTGACCATCTATTGTTCATAGAAACCTCCAAAAGCTAAACGTCACCATGCTATCAGACTAGCTGACGTAAGTTACCAGCATTGCAATTAAGCTAAATACTATAAATAGGACTATAGCCTACCTTATCGCGAACCTCATCAAGGGTTTGGCGAGCCATTTTGCGCACCTGTTTGGCAGATGAGCTTAGTATGGCTTCAACCATTTCGGGCTTTTGCGCTAATTCCTGGCGCCTCTCTCTGATTACGCTCAATTTAGCGACCATGTCATCGCCCAGCACCTTCTTCAGATCGCCATACCTCAGAGCTCCGCTATTATACTGCTCCTCAAAATGGGCTACGGTTTCGGGTGAAGAGAAAATCTTAAGCAGATTAAACAAATTGGCAACGCCAGGACTCATAGTACCCGACTGCGCGCCGGTATCGGTAACTGCCCTCTTAATCTGGCGCCTTATCACATCATCGCTGTCTGTGAGCATAATAGTAGAGCCAGCAATAGACTTAGACATCTTCTTAAGAGGATCGTTGAGCGCCATTACCCGCGTTGCTGCTGTAAGACGCGACTGGGGTTCAGGGAAGGTCTGGCCAAACACCTTATTAAAATGGCGGGCAAACACTCTGGCGACCTCTAAATGCTGCAGCTGATCCTCGCCAACAGGCACCAACTCAGCTTTGTATAGCAAAATGTCGGCAGCCATCAAAATCGGATAGGTGAACAGGCCCGCGTTTATAAATTCCGAGCGCTCGCTTTTCTCTTTAAACTGAGTCATGCGGTTCAGCTCTCCGATAGAAGCACAGCAGCTCAGGATCCAGGCAAGCTCAGTATGCTCAGGAACCTGGGACTGCACAAATAGACGACATTTTTCGGGGTCTAAGCCACAAGCCAATAGATCCAGCGCCGCCTCATACACCTGGCGGCGCAGACGCTCACCATCATTCACCGTCGTCAGCGCGTGATAATCACATATGCAAAAGATGCACTCATGCTCATCCTGCAAGCGCACCCAATTCTGGATGGCTCCAGCATAGTTGCCGATATGAATAGCACCTGTGGGCTGAATACCCGAAAAAATTCTCATTTTACTGCACTCCATGCTAAACTAAGACCATTGGTATTAAGCCAATGCCATTAACTTAAGGTTCAATGGCATTGGTTCTGATTATTCATGTGAGTTGGCGCTGCGTTGTACATTA
>JAFSXO010000089.1 GCA_017444045.1 bacterium
ACCTTAGCCAGGTCGGGTGTGCGCTTTACCGGCCTGACCAGTATGGCCCCGCGATCGACGACATCTACCCCAGCAGTATACCTCATATCGTAAATATGGCGGCGGCAGTATCCCCAGCGCCCATCTGTATACTCAGCCAAAACAGCCAGTCCCATGCCCTGGCCAGGGAGCAGCTCCAGTTCCCGTTCGTCTAAAATATCGGCCTCCTGAAGCCTCTGCCCAGCGCGGTTAACCGGTTTGCCGCTGGTATCAAAGGACACGGGCCGGAGCAGACCGCTGCGCACGAGATGCAAGGCCTTGATTCTGCACACCGAGACTTTAAATACAGCCTCTATCTGCGTACCGCTGATGCGCACAGAATACACAGCGGGAACCTTTGTCAGCCTGCAACCATCGATGTACAGCCGCCTCTGAATCTTAAATTTTACGTAATATCCCGATCCAGGAGTCAGATCAGCCTCGCCTGTCTTTTTGTCGGTCTGCAGCCTGCGCTTCATTTTGCTGTCAGGATCGACGAGAACCGGCCAGTCCAGGCACTCGGTTGAAAACGGACGCACACTGCCATCGGCATAGCGAGCGGTAAAATCGAGCGCACACCAGCCGTCCACCCCCACAGTGCATTCCTTAACGACGCTGTCATCCGACAGATCCAGCCGCTCAGTCATCACAGACATCGTGGCATGGCGGTGAAGCACCGGATAAAGAGCCACAGGCTCTACAGTAACCAACGAGATACTGGTTTCATACGAACCGCTATCTTTGCTGTCGTCCATACCGATGGACACAAGTATCTTAATAATCTGCCCCGGACAGTGGCGCAGGGCTATGATGGAGACATACGAAACGCGCAGAGCATTGCAGTCGCTGCATCTGCCCTGAGCATCGACGGCTACAAAACGCGTCTGGCAGTCATCAAGATTGACCGAGCGCAAAAGACCATCGGAATAGCGCACAAAGGTATAAAGCCAAAGCTCCTCACCAACGCCCAAGGAAACAATTTCGTCCTCAGGCCGGACATAGGCTTTGCTAGCAAGATGGCCTCGCTCATACAGCTCGACCGCATTGCACTTAGAGTTTATGCTGTATCTAACTCCTGGCTTGCCTGGATAAGCATATATCTGCTGCGGAATGACAACCTTTAGCGAGAATTTATACTTAAGCTCTGGCACGGACGCTAAGCTTATCTCTGCCTCTACAGATCCCGCCTTATCATGGGCAGCGATAAAGCAACAGTTATCCTCGAAGACATCAGCTCCATCAGCACTCTTAAATTCAACGCTTAGCTCTCGGCGCGACACCGGATAATAGCGTCCGTTACTGCAGAATACAGCTGGCTTAAGATAAAGACTATCCAGAGAAGGCAGCACATACTCCGTGGGAAGACGCTTTAAATCCGACCCCGCATCGCCCGTTTCGATATCGGGCTTGCTGAAGTATTCGTCATCGCCGGTCAGCGAGCATCTGTCTTCGCGAATGCGCACCCCGCTCGGCAGCATACCTAATTCCAGAGGGCGCACCACAGTCACCTTAGCCGCCGCGGAAACTTTGGGATCTGCCGTTAAAGCTACCCGCACCGTTACGTCAAGAGAGTCCAACCCAGAAGACAGTCTGCCGCCCTCCACGACAAAGGATACCCCACGGCGAGCCTCAGTGCGCTTTGACGGCCACACACCATCGCATATTTCTAGGCGAAGCGCCGCGGAACATGCCGATTTGCTCTTGCTCACGCACTCGACCGTGTATTCTGGCTGCTCTGTGTTGCCATTGAGCAAATAAAGAGCGTCGCCAAACAGTCCCCACACCGCAAACTCGCAGCGAGAGCCAGCAAAAACCGTGACAGCATTGTCGATTTTCGCGGGAGAGAGAAGCTGAACGCGCCCCGATTTTTCTAAGGTCTTCCTGTCCAGAGAAAGCCTATACGCCGCGGGCAACACAAAAATAGCCTGCGGCATCTGCTCAGCTTTCTCAAGCTCGGAAATAGAAGGCTGCGGTTCCATATCGCTTACAATTCTTTTTTTGCGCATTATCTTATCCTCAACATTTCTTCTTATCTATCTATAAAAGCTTAAATGTGCCATTCTTATCGCTCTTTTGCGCCCAAGAATGGGCGAACTACGACTGTTGGACTGTGTAAACACCTATTTTTCCCGTGTTAGCTCAGCTGCCGTCAAGCCTGTCGGCATAGCCAGACTTAGTGGAGAGATTATATCACATTATAAGCACATGGTTTTGACCATTTTATATAAATATCAAGCCTTGGGACAATCCTTTCTCAAGCATTATCCAGATATAGTGACATATTTACAAAACATATATTTATCTCCTTACTAAACACTGTAGAATAAAACTCAATTAACAGCGCATTTATAATATTTATGACAATATATTATTCAAGTCAGTTTTTCCTTTTAGCTTAGCCGCCGAATACTGAAATTACACTTAACCTTTGCTTTAATATAGCTTACTTAACGCATTTCGTGTTCTGACCTGTACGCTAAAATACAACGCAGCGCTAACTCACATGAATAATCAGAAGCAATGCCATTGATCCCTTAAGTTAATGGCATTGCATCCTTATTAAATAATATTTAACAAGGATACAGTATAAGAACAAAGTAATCTAACATACAATAATTATAGGTGCGGAGCACCCCATTATTAGAGACAGAACAGCGACAACATGAACATACTGCTTTGCTTTAACAACAAATTCGCCGCACTGGCCCGCACCTTAATTATATCTTTAATGTGCCATCACGAGCAGCTGCATTTTTACATCGGCTATATGGATTTGGATAAGCGCCATCGCGATGGCCTGCAAGGGTTAGTTGAAAATTATTCACCGCGCAATCCCTGGGATTCAGGTATTTATGCCAAAAAATCTCCCCAGCGCACCATTAAGTTTATCGAGTTTGACGTAGCCCGCATCCCCGATCAGCCTATGGCCCCTCAATGGTCCAAGGACACCTGGACGCGCTGCTTTATCTGGGATCAGATCGAAGCCGACCGCCTGCTTTATCTCGACGCCGACATCATCGTAAACGGCAATATCGAACCATTTTATTACGATGATCTGCACGGCCTGCCCATAAAAGCCGCCCCCGATACCGTCAGCAAATCCAGCATGAAATCCATTGCCGCCTTGGGCCTTGGCTTAAACAGCAATCCCGAGCTTCCCTACTTTAACGCCGGCGTAATTCTCTTCGATTTAGCGGCCATGCGGCGTCAGGGGATAACCGTACAAAATATGCAGGCATTTGCCCAAAGATGCCCTACGCTGCCCTTCAACGATCAGGATTTTCTGAATTTATATTTTAAAGATCAGTACAAGCCAGCCGATCCATACATCTATAATTGCTTCACGGTGTGGCCTTCACGATACAGCGCGGTAGCAGATCCCTTCTACAGAGATCGCTATCTGCCCAGATGGGAACGGGTAACCTTCTGTCAGTCTGCGTACAAAACGGCAGGAGAAGCGGCAGGCACTACTGATGAGACAAAGCAAAAGGGCTGCACCTTCGCCAAAGACCGCGCTGTCATCCTTCACTATTCCCAACCGCTCAAGCCTAATTCTGGCAAATACAAGTATGGCTTTGCCGATGAGTACTGGTATTACGCCTCTATGGATCCAAAATGCCCGCCAGCCAAATATATACGCCTGCAGCAAAGGATAAGGCGATATACATCCACCTTTTTCCGAAGAATGCGCAATTCAGCATTAATCGCACTGACTGAGCTTTTGCTAAACCAGCTGGATTTTCCCTATCTGCCTGCAGACGAACCGTAGCTGTAACAAATGCCAGCGCCTAAAGCAGCGCTATCCACCTCAACTAAATAACGTTGTCCCTAGGGGGATATAGCCTCAGCTTAGGGAATAATAACTTTTAGGCTATTTAGCTCTAAATAGGACCATAACTGGAGGTAATCCTGTGAATACATTTGCTGACGGAATGAGCGGAGGGTTATCCGCTGACGGTATAGGCGGTATGTCCACTGGTGGCGGCGTCGACGAAGCCAGCCTTAAGAACCAAAAGCTAGACAATTACCTGCGCAACAAATTAGCCAGCGGAACCGACAGCAGCACTCCATTAAATGTCATCGTACAGACCATAGACGGTTTGAAGCCCGAAGACAAACGCATGGTAGAAAGCCTGGGCGGTAAAGTCAAGGACGATCTTTACATTATCAAAGCCTTCTCGGCCGAGCTAACCATAAAGGCTATTGATATGATGATTCTCTCCCCCAGAATCACCCGCATTTTCTTAGATTCTGAAGTACACGCTATCAACGAAAACTAGACAATGCCAGGAGGCATATTCCAATCATGGCTAACCTTGAACCAAACGATGAACTGTTTGATAAAATCGTAAACCTGTGCAAAAGACGCGGTTTTGTATATCCCGGCTCCGATATTTACGGCGGTCTGGCCAACTGCTGGGACTACGGGCCTTTAGGCGCTCAGCTTAAGAAAAATGTCAAAGATATGTGGTGGCGCACCATGATCCAGGAGCGCGAGGATATGGTGGGCTTAGACGCCGCCATATTCATGCATCCGCGCACCTGGGAAGCCTCCGGTCACGTCGGTCATTTTTCTGATCCCTTAGTAGACTGCAAGAAATGCAAGCAGCGCTTCCGCGCCGATGAGCTGACTCCCGATTCCGTCTGCGCCGCCGGCGGCACCCACGATTTAACCGAGGTTCGCCAGTTTAACCTCATGTTCGAGACCCAGATGGGCGTCGTACAGAACGAGACCTCCCGCGTCTATCTGCGTCCCGAGACAGCTCAGGGCATCTTCGTCAACTTTGCCAACGTGCAGACCACTACGCGCCGCAAGCTGCCCTTCGGCATCGGCCAGATCGGCAAATCCTTCCGCAACGAGATCACTCCGCGCCGCTTCACCTTCCGCACCCGCGAATTTGAGCAGATGGAGATCGAGTACTTCGTGCGCCCCGAGGATTCCGACCGCGCCTACAACGAATGGGTTAAAACCCGCCACAACTGGTACCTAGACCTCGGCCTAAACCCTGAAAAGCTGCGCCTGCGCGAGCACGACAAAGACGAGCTGGCTCACTACGCCAAGGGCTGCACCGACATGGAGTACTTCTTCCCCTGGGGATGGGGCGAGCTTGAAGGCGTGGCCAACCGCACCAACTACGACCTCAGCCGTCACGCCGAGTATTCCGGCAAAAACCTCAGCTACTTCGATCCCGACACCGAAGAGCACGTGGTGCCCTACGTCATCGAGCCTTCCGGCGGCGTAGACCGCGCCACCTTCGCTTTCCTGGTAGATGCCTACTGCGAAGACACCGCCATTTCCGCCAAGGGCAAAGAAGAAACCCGCGTCGTGCTGCGCCTCGATCCGCGCTTAGCCCCCATTCAGGTGGCAGTGCTGCCCCTGCTCAAGAACAAGCCCGAGCTGGTGGCCAAGGCCAAAGAGCTGGAGAAGAAGCTGCGCCGCCATTACCTGGTCGACTTCGACGAGCGCGGCCAGATCGGCAAGCGCTATCGCCGCTACGATGAGATCGGTACGCCCATCTGCATTACTGTGGACTTCGAGACCATCGAAGAGGGCAACGAGCTGTTCGGCACTGTGACCGTACGCGACCGAGACTCCATGGAGCAGGAGCGCGTAGCTATCGACGATCTGCGCATCTACCTGGATGAGAAGCTTATAGGCAAGCGGAAGGTTTGAGACTCAGGGGGTGTAGAGCCGAGGGGCGTTGAGGGCCGATTCTATCGGGGGCTCGGGCCGTTTTTGCACTGGAGGCGACCGCAACTTGGTTTGACACATTTTTCCGGATCGTTTCCAAA
>JAFSXO010000090.1 GCA_017444045.1 bacterium
CGCAGTCGATCCAAAGCTGTATGCTGGTAATGCTGTTGGTCTGCTTGGGCAGAAGGGTTATCTCGTAAACCTTTTTGCCATTAAGGGTGGTCGTTCCGGTAACCGAGGAATTATATTTAGCTAAATTCGGGAGATGGAAGCCGAAGGCGCTGGGCTGATTCTTGATGAAGCTGGGAGCATCTTCGAGCACTAATTTGTGCTTATCTGGTTTTTTATGGTAATAATGTCCAGATAATTTGGGACTGTAGGGGATAAAAGCCCATTTTGCGTGCACATCCAGCTTTAAGGCTGCCTGATAATCGACAAGACCGGGGTTGAGATCGTTGACCTTGCCGAATATCTCCTCAACCTCGCTGTTGGCGCGGGCGGGAAGAGCGCCTAGGCAAATAAACGCTAGAGCGATGATAACGATACTTCTGCAAAGCTTTTTCATACTCATCCATCTCCTTAATCTGCTTTGTTATGCATTTTTAGCTTAACTCGCTGTAATTAAAACATTGTATTGGGAAAAATGCAATGTTTTTAACTAAATATTCAATTAAGAATTGCTAAGCCTACTATGATGCCCAGCTCATACTGAGCAAGGGCGTCCTACGCAGCAGTATTCAAAGCCGTGTTTTATAATGCGCTCCGGCTCGAATATGTTGCGCCCATCGATAATCAGAGGCCTGGACATGAGCCTGTGCAGCCTGTGCATATCCATAAAGCGGAATTCGGACCATTCGGTGCAGATAATGGCCGCATCGGCATCGGTGCAGGCGTCGTATGGCGTATCGCAGGTGGTGATGAAGGGATTGCAGCGGCAGGCATTGGTCATCGCTTTAGGATCGTAGGCGAAAATGTGCGCGCCTTCCTTTTGCAGAAGGTTGATAATCTCCATCGAGGCGGCAAAGCGCAGGTCGTCGGTGTTTGGTTTAAATGCCAGGCCTAAGATGGCCACCTTGAGATCCTTTAGGCTGGGAAAGCGCTGGCGCAGCATTTCCACGGGCCAGAGACGCTGGCGGTTGTTTACAGCCTCTGTTGCCCGCAGCAGCTCAAAATCGTAGCCTAAGTCTTTAGCTATATCGATATAGGCTGATACGTCCTTGGGCAGGCACATGCCTCCGTAGCCTATGCCGGCTTCCATGGCCTGCTGGCCGATGCGCTTGTCTAGGCCGATGCCTTTGGTAACCTTTTTTATATCGGCGCCGGATAAGGTGCAGATATTGGCTACGGAATTAATAAAGGAAATTTTTAGAGCCAAAAAGGCGTTGGCGGAATGCTTGATCAGTTCAGCCGATTTGGTATCGGTAAGAAGCAGGGGAGCGTTCAGAGGCTCGTAAAGGCTGACTAGCAGGCTGGAGGCCCGCTTGGATTCAGCTCCGATGACAACGCGGTCAGGACGCATAAAATCGTCGATAGCTGTTCCCTCTCGCAGAAACTCGGGGTTGGAGGCTATATCGAAATCTACATCCTCGCGCACATACTCGCGTATCGTTCTCGATACCCATTCGCTGGTGCGCACTGGAACCGTGCTTTTCTCCACGATTAAACGGTATTCTGTTAGGTTCTCGGCAATCTCTTGGGAAACCGATTCTACATAGGATAAGTCTACTCCGCCATCTGGCCGGGGCGGAGTATTGACGCAGATAAATATAATCTGCCCGTGCTTTACGCCCTCGGCTATGCTGCCGGAAAAGCGCAGGCGGCCTTCGGTGCAGTTAGTGTGAAGCATCTCTTCAAGGCCTGGCTCATATATAGGCGATTCCATTCTTTGCAGGGCAGCCAGCTTTTTTTCGTCATTGTCTATGCCCAATACCTGGTGCCCTAGCTCGGCTAAGCATGCACCTGTCACTAATCCTACGTATCCGCATCCGATTATGCTAATATTCAAAGCCTTTTCCTCACAGTCTCGCTATCAATCCCCAAAATACAATTTGAATGGTTCTAATCCTGCACAGCGCAGTTCCAGATTGCCGCACATGTCTGGAATCTGCACGGTGGCGCGCACCTCACCCTGCTGATCTGTGGTATAGCTTCCGACGAGTTTTCCAGCGTACCAGGCTTCAAGGGTCTGATCCGGAATGCCGTTGTACCATTTGTCAATTACGCGGGCGCGAAAATCGATGACGTGCATCTGCTGAGGAGGCCGTATGCCTCCGCTAGATGACGATGGTTCGTCTAGGCCCTCTTTGGCGCCGTTCTGGGGGCCTTCGAGAGAAGTCTCCAGCTCCTCAGCTTCTTCTGGCTGCCCGGAAATCTCTGAGGCGGTGCCGAAATCAAACATCGGAGTGGGAGCGGTCAGCGGGGAGGAGCTCGAGGGCGAAGGTTCTGAGTTAGAGGGACTGGGCGGCGCAGGCTCGTCGGGCAGAGAGGGCATGGTGATAGATGTACCGGTTTTTACCGTCTTATACCAGCGGGCCAGAATGTGCTCGGGTTCGCCCGTTTTCAGTTGAATAACAGCCTTGGCCTGAGCTGTACCCGATTTAACGCATACGGGGAGGCTGAGAGGCAGGCGCAGGGCTACACATTGAGCCTGAGCCTGGCCGTTTACCGTAAGAGAACGGGTATTCTCAATGCCAGGGGCGCTGAAAAACACGGTAGTGCCATCGGCGACGGGGTGACCTGCTTCATCGCTGACCAGGGCTTTTATGCGGCAGTGCTTTTTGCCGTCGGCCAGCATGGTCTCATGCTCCAGCTTTATGTCTATTTTAGCTGGGTGCGTGGCTGGACGGTCGTCAAATATCAGCAAAGCGTTGGCTACGGGGCGCTCGTAGGTGCCAGCGCCTGGCCCGTGGGCAGCCAGCTTGCCTTGGATGGACATATCAACCGAGCCGCCTCCGTCCAGGTTTACAGCATCGACTGCGCCGCTGCGCTGCAATAGGTGGGCCATTTGGTTAAGGGTTATGCCCTGGCTGTGACTGTCGCTGTATCCCGATGCCGTGGAAAAGGCCAGACGGCCCTTGGCGTCGGCGCTGACCGCCGTGCGTCCGCAGCTGCGGGTAATGTCGTTGCCCTTAGGCCCCAGCTCTTCTTCGTCGGTGGTCAGCTGAACGCTGCCGTTGGCCAGAAGACGCGGCCCTCCGCCCAGGGCCAGAACGACATCGGGCCAGACCTTATTGTCTAGCGTCAGTACCTGGCCTTTGACGGCTTTGGCCCTGGCGAACGCGGCTTTTTTGTCTGAAGTCATGGCAAAGGCGGAACGCGGAGGGCGGCGGGATACGTGGGGGCTGATAATTTTTCCCTCGCGCACAACCAGACCGAGAGCGCCGCCAGACATGTTGAAGTAACCGCCGTTAATGCCTACCAGGGCTTTTTTGCGGGCTACGATGGAGGTTACCGCTTCGCATTTCGAGGTGCTGTCAAGCCCTAAGGCAATATCTAGGGTTATATGCTCATCCTTGGGATCGAAAACTACCTGATTCCAGAGCAGATAGGGAGACATCTGCCCGTAATACTGCCGCCGGTGCCAGGATACGCCTGGGCTTAGCTGATAGTGCTCGTCCTCAGTCCATTGGGTATAGAGATCGACGAATAACCGGTGCGGATTCTCTAGCACGTCAACACGGTACTGTTCCGCGGGCAGAGCGTAGCGGCCGCGGATATCCCAGCGAAACATGCCGAGGGCAGGATTGGAAACCTGCCAGTCGCGCACAAATCCGCTTTTGCTTAGGCTGTTTGGCTGCAGCTTACAGTCGGCTGTGTGAAATAGCTCAATAACCAGATGCTCATTCTGCTGGTACACCTGATAGTCGGGAGCGTTGGCCGTCTCTATAACCAGGCGAACCTTGCCCTTAGACTCAGAGCTGCGCAGAGCTAAGATGCTGTTAAACGGCTCCTCTGAAGAACTGTCATGCTGGGGGATAGCTGACAGGCTGCTCTGCGCTCCTAGGACAACCGCTGCTAAGAATATACATAGGGCTGCCATGGTAAATCTGTGCTGCTTCGCTGTCATGATGGCAATCTGTTACTCCGCTACAATAGCGATCAGCTAATAGCGTTTAGCTGATCGCTGTCTAAATGATGCTGGCTGTGCTGCCGCAAGAGGTGGCCTAACGCTAGCTACTCGGCGGTAACCGTCCAGGTGTCGAGAGGCTGCATTATGTGAACCTGACAGGCTGTATTGGCTTCGGCCTCGGCCTTGAACTGCAGCGGGTCGGCGTTAACCTTGGGGAAGGTGTTGAAGTGCATGGGAACGGCCCATTTGGGGCCGATCAGCTTGGCGGCCTGCACAGCTTCGCTTATGTCCATGGTAAAGCAGCTGCCGATGGGCAGAAGGGCGATATGAGGGCGATAAAGCTCGCCGATCAGCTTCATGTCGCCGAAGATGCAGGTGTCGCCGGCATGATAAACCGTAACGCCGTCCATATGCACGACGACGCCGACGGCGTTGCCCGCGTATTTGCCCTCGAAGCTTGAAGAGTGGAAGGCGGGCACAAATCTCGACCAGCCCCAAGGATGCTCAATTTTTCCGCCGACACCGCAGGGTATGGTGGGGCAGCCCTTGGCTGCCAGCATGGTGGCCAGCTCGGCAACGGCTACGATGGGAGCCTGATGCTGCTTGGCCAAAAGCGGAGCGTCGCCCAGATGGTCATCGTGGCCGTGGGTGGCGATGATGGTGCTCAGCTTAAGAGAGGCGGGCAGTGAGTGCCCCTTCATATGGGGATTCCCCTTAAGAAAGGGATCGATAAGTACGGCATGCTCGCCGTTTTCCAAAGCAAAAGCAGAGTGGCCAAAGTAATGTAGTCTCAATTCATTTCCCTCCTATATTTAACCAATGCCAGTAACTTAAGATTCATGGCATTGTTTATTGCTTATTCATGTGCGTTAGCGTTACGTTATTGGTCAGCGTTCAAGCTGGCATACAACATGCGCAACACCGCAATTCCCCCCTCAGCTTTGGTCACCCCCTCTGTCGCTGGCGCGACTTCTCCCCCTGCCATCCTTTAGGGGGAGTCATAATGTTGGGCTAGCTGACGCTAAGTTACCGACATTGTATATTTAACTGTTGCCATTCTTTAGGGTGGTGTACTCTCAGACTCCATGGCTTCTAAAATGAAATCCTGAATGTCGTCATCTTTAAAGCCATCGCTGCGGAATATCTCATAGATCTGCTCGCAGGAGCAGCCTTTGTGCAAAAGATAGCGCGTTCTCTTAACGGGAAGCTCTCTGCTGAGCCTGCCCAGCGTCTCTATCGTAATCCTGGTGTCTTTTATACTGCTAATGCGTTTGTTGCGGCAGGTCTCCTTGGCTATCTTCAGGGCTTGCTCCATGGTGCTGGCCAGCTTTTGCAGATGCGGCGAATAGGCCGTATCCTGTTCCTTGAATTCAGCAAGCCTGGCTGAGATCTCTTTGAGCGTTTTTTCGTGGCGCTTAAAGCACAGCTCGGCATCGTGAAAGGTTAGATCCTTTTGGCTGATGGTTTTCTCTATATCGCGGCGTATATCGGCTAGCTGCTTGAACATCTTCCAAAGTCTGATATCTGTAGCTAGGTCTGCTGAGCTGGGAATGGTTTCTTTTACAGATCTGCAGTTCCAGCCGGCAACGGCCAAGACTATGGCTGCTATGCTTATAAACAGTATGCGATATTTAGTGCTTAACATAGACGCTTATTAATAATTGCAAGAACGCTGTTACTGTCCCCAATGCCAGTAACATTCTCTCAGCTTTCTTGTTATTGTTGGTCTTTGGAGACTCCGCGCAGAGTTATCAGACTAACCTCGGGACGGCAGCATAAGCGCAGGCGGACTGTGCAACCCAAGCCACGGCTGACAAAGAGGCGAATGCCTTTGTAAAGCGAGAGGCCGTGATCGTGCTGCCTCGGCAGCTCTGTTACGCATAGTATAGCACCCAGCCAGGGAAGGCGCACCTGCCCGGCATGGGTATGGCCGCTAAGCACTAAGGAAAATCGGGCTGCTTCTGGGGCCAGCACAAAATCTGGCGAATGCACTAAGGCTATGGCGGTGTCCCCGTCGGGAACGCCGGCCAGCGCTTTTGTGGCATCTGTCTCGATGGGAAGGTCGGAATTGTCAGCCAGTCCGGTGAGCCACCAGGTGCATCCCTGTCTCGTGAAGCTTATGCTTTGGTTGTCCAGAAGCGTAATGCCCAGAGCCTGCAGCGATGCCTGAACCCTCTGAGGGCCGAAGATGCGGTCATGGCCGCCTAAAACGGCAAATTTGCCTAAAGGCGGATTCCAGTCGCGCAGGCCTCTGAGATCGCAGCTCCAATTGGGGCGGGCGTGGTTGACGACGATGTCTCCGCCGATGAGCAGAATATCTGGCTCGGTCGGCACTAAGAGATGCCAGGCACGGTCATAATGATAGCGCCGCGCCCAGGCGCCGCAGTGGGTGTCGCTTATAAACGCTACGCGCAGTCCTTCCAGCTCGGGTGGCAGATTGGGGATACTCACCTCGTGGACGGTCAGTTCGATCCAGAGTGGCTCTATAAAGACCGACCAGGCTAGGAGGAGCAGCCAGGCTAGGCAGATTAGCTGCAGATAAGTAAAGGTTACCACGGCGGCAAACGGCGGAGCAGTGCGCTGGCTGTTGCTGCTATGCCTTCGCCGCGTCCGCAAAAGCCTAGCTTTTCAGTGGTCGTGGCTTTGACGCTAACCTGGCTGGGCTTTATACTCAGTGCCTGTGCGATGTTTTCGGCCATTGAGGAAAAATGTGGCGACATTTTGGGGCGCTGGGCTATTATAAGCGAGTCTATGCTTACGATCTCCCAGCCGTGCTCCTTCAGTAGCCCAGCAACAGAGGCGGTGAGGGACAGGGAATTAGCTCCCTTCCACTGCGGGTCGGTATCGGGGAAGTGCACACCGATGTCGCCTAGATGAGCCGCTCCCAGAAGCGCATCCATGATGGCGTGGAGCAGCACGTCGGCATC
>JAFSXO010000091.1 GCA_017444045.1 bacterium
AAGCGGCCTCCTGGCAAGAAGACCGCCCTTTATTAGCTTTCAGCTGTAATTAGTGCTCTTTTTTGAACTTAGCCATGAACTCCACCAAAGCCTCGACAGCCTCGATAGAAGTGGCATTGTAAATAGAAGCGCGGATACCGCCAACAGAACGGTGGCCCTTCAGGCCCAACATGTGCTGGGCTTCGGCAGCCTTGGCAAATTCCTTGTCCAGCTCATCTGACGTTGTGCGCCAGGTCACGTTCATGATCGAACGGCTGTCCACAGCGGCGTGGCCCTTATAGAAGCCATCGCTCTCATCGATCGCCTTATAAAGCAGCTCGGCTTTGGCCAAGTTATCCTTGTAAATGCCGGCGATGCCGCCCTTTTCCTCTTCGAGCCACTTCAGGACCAAGCCGACCATGTAAATGGCGAACACGGGGCAGGTGTTATACAGCGAATGGTTCTCGACATGAGTCTTGTAGTTCATCATGATAGGACGTCTGTCGTCCTCGATGAGCTTCTTGTAGAAATCATCGCTCATAATCGCTACGGTAACGCCAGCAGGGCCGATGTTCTTCTGAGCGCCGGCATAGACCAGACCGTACTTGGTTATATCAATGGGACGCCCCAAGAAATCGGAGGATGCGTCGCAGACGAGAGGCACACCATTGCTCTTCGGATCGCGGTGGAATTCCACACCGTGAATGGTCTCGTTAGAGGTAATATGGAAATACTTGGCGTCAGGGCGCACCTCGTATTCATTATCGGCAGGAACGCGGGTGAAATTGTTGTCTTTATCGGACCAAGCAACTTCTACATTGCCGACTCTCTTGGCTTCAGCTATCGCCTTTTTAGACCAGGTTCCCTGCTCGAGGTACACAGCAGTGCTGTTAGCGTCCAGGAAGTTAACCGGCACCATGGAGAACTGGGTGGTAGCACCGCCCTGCAGGAACATAACGTGATAGCTCTCAGGAATGCTGAGAATGCGCCGCAAACGCGCCTCGGCTTCCTTAATTATACCGTCAATAACCTTTCCGCGGTGAGACAGCTCCAGCACAGACGCGCCGGCGTTGGGATAGCACACCAAATCGCGGGCAGCTTCTTCCAGAGCGGGCAGGGGCAGCGCGGCGGGGCCGGCGGAAAAATTATAATAGCGATCGTATTCGGACATTACAGAAGAGACCTCCTAGACCAGAGGCAGCGCCATGGCTACATAACAGCATTCCGCCAAAGGCTGCCGCAAGTGAAACGACAATTAAACAGAGAGACTGCGCACATCGCACAGCCAACTCATAATCTTCAGCATTCGTTAGTTCTGTACCCGACAAGAAAGGCCTTCTTATTACGGCTGCTATGGTAATTATTGGGCATCCCATCAGTAGCTGGCGCAGCGCTCACTCATCGAGATCAAAAGCCATCCTAAAAATCTTTCCCGCTATGGGAGCCGCATACCGCCCGCCGCCGCCGGCATTTTCCAAGACTACCGCGCAGGCAAAGCGCGGGCTGTCGGACGGGGCATACCCGATAAACCAGGCATGCGTATCGCCGCGCGGATTCTCCGCCGAACCGCTCTTTCCGGAGACCAGCACATCGGGCAGGGCGGCATTAACGCAGGTGCCGCTGCTCACCGCCAAGCGCATGGCCTCGGCTACCGTCTCCGCCGTACCCGCGGACATAACCTCAGCGGCCTCGCGGCATTCCGTCTGCGAGACCCACTGCCCATCAGAGCTTGCCGTTCCCTTAACTAAGCGAGGCTCCACCAGCCGGCCGCGGTTGGCTATCACTGAGGCGACCACTGCCATATGCAAGGGCGAAACCAACAGATCGGCCTGCCCAATCGCGGCCTCAGCCGATGCGGACCAGGCGCTATCGCTGGCCAGCTGTGCTTTTCCGGATCCGGGAACGCAGGCAAAATCGTCCATCATCCCAAAACGACTGGCCCATCTGTCAATGCCCTCAACTCCCAAACGCGTGCCCAGTTCAGCAAAGGCCACATTGCAGGAATATGCCAGAGCTTCGCACAGGCTGATCTGCCCATGCGTGGCATTGCAGTTCAGCAAAAAACTGCCCACATACATGCTGCCTTTGCAGTCAAACATTTCATCCGGCCTAGCAAGGCCTTCTTCCAGCGCCCCGGACATTACCACGGTCTTAAATGTCGAGCCGGGAGGATAACGGCCAGACAGGCAGCGCTCCACCAGCGGAGCCGTTTCTGTCTGCTCAATCAGGCTTTTCCAGTACGCCTCTTCCCTCACGCGGTTGCTGTCAAACGAAGGGCGGCTGACCAAAGCCAGCAGCTCTCCCGTGCGCGTATCCATCAGCACGGCAGCTCCCAGATAGCCGCTCAGCAGCTCATAAATGCCCCGCTGCAGACGGCTGTCGATGGTAAGCACCACGTCATTTCCGCGCATATCGTATTTTCTGATCAGACGCACCGCATCCACCGGACCGCGCGGCACATCCATGGGCTTAGTTTCAGCCGCCAGCATATTGTCAAGCCCGCTATCTCCAGAATAACCGCCCAGCAGCGAGCCAATGGCCTCTCCCAAGGGATACACGCGCTGCTGCCCTTTGGAATAGGCCAGCACATCCCGGCGTCGGTCCAGCAGACTGCCCCTAAGCTCCTGCTTCTGCTCCAGACGCAGCTCATTGGGCCGGGACAGAATATCGTCAGCCTCGATGAACTGATAGCGCACCAAATTGATCAGCGGCGTAAGCAGAAGCACAACAAATATGACGGACACTGTGCGGACGCGGGATTTAAGCTCCATGACGCTCCTTTCCGGGATAAGATATACGCCAGAGAATAGCCATCATAATATAATTTGCCACCAAGGAAGAACCGCCGCGGCTGACAAAAGGCAGGGTTACGCCGGTCATAGGCATCATCTTAGTGCAGCCCCACATAACGATAAGCGACTGCCAGGCCCACAGCACGGCCATTCCGGCCGCCAGAATTGTGCCAAAATCATCCTTGGCCAGCAGAGCTACGCGAAACGCCCGCGAGCACAGGCACACAATTATCAGCATCAGAACGGCCAGCCCTACTAATCCCAGCTCCTCCCCGATAGTATTAAAGATGAAATCAGTATCGGCATCGGGGGTGCAATAGGGCATGCCCAGCCCCAGCCCAGTCCCGAATAATCCGCCGTTGGCCAGCTGATATAGCCCCTGGATCATCTGAAAGCCGCCGTTGGTTGGATCCTTGAAAGGATCTAACCACACCTCCACGCGAGTCTGCACATGGGCATAGAAACGGTAGCAGACATACGATCCGATCGACATGAGCACCGCGCCGATGGCCACAAGATCGCGCCGGCCTGTGGCGATATAAAACAGCGCTATAAACAGGCCAAAGAGCAGCAGAGCCATCCCCAGATCCTTCTGCGCCGC
>JAFSXO010000092.1 GCA_017444045.1 bacterium
AGTCAGTTCCTCTTCGGTCTCGGGGTCAACGTAGGTAGCGGTAATGGTAACCTCGCCCTCGGCGACACCGGTAACCACGCCAGCGTCAACGGTAGCGATGGCTTCGTCGCTGCTCTCGAAGGTGCAGTCGGCGGTAACATCAGCTTCGTTGTAGGTGACGGTCAGATTGGCTTCACCACCAACCTCGATCTCGGTAGCATCGGCTTCAACGGTCAGGGCTTCGCCAGCACCACCAACGGTGATGGTAACTTCGGCAACGGCGGGCTCTTCTTCGCCTTCAGCTTCGTAAGTAGCGGTAATGGTAACTTCGCCTTCGGCAACACCGGTAACCAGGCCGGTCTCGTCGACGGTAGCGATGGCTTCGTCGCTGGTCTCGAAGGTGCAGTCGGCGGTAACGTCTTCAGTGCCGTACATAGCGGTCAGCTGAGAAGTCTCGTCAACGGCGATCTCCTCGGGGTCAGCGGTCAGGATCAGACCACCAACAACGGCACCAACGGTGATGTCGATGTCGCCAGTCAGAGCCTCTTCGGCGCCTTCGGGAATGTAGGAAGCGGTAATGGTAGCAACGCCATCGGCAACGCCGGTGACCACGCCAGCCTCATCAACGGTAGCGATCTCTTCGTCGCTGCTCTCGAAGGTGCAGTCGGCGGTAACATCTTCTTCGTTGTAGGTGACGGTCAGGTTGGCAACGCCATCAACTTCGATCTCGGTAACATCGGCCTCAACGGTCAGTTCCTGCTCTGCGCCGGCAACGTTGATCGTCATGGCAACGATAGTGGCCTCTTCGAGACCCTCGGTGGGAACGACGCTGAGCTGAGCAGCGGACTCTTCAGGCTGAGCGTTTTCGTCAACGTTGACGGTGAAGAGTTCGTTGGTGATGAGCTCTTCCTGAGTGGCAACCTGCAGTTCAGCTTCGCATTTGTCGGTTACGTCCACATAAGTGGTAACGTTGTCAGTGGTGTAGCCACCGATAACGACGAAGTTCTGAGACTCGCCGGGGTTGATGTCGCATTCGGCGGGCAGCTCAGCAGCGGGGACAACTTCTCCGTCGGCGTTCAGAATGGCGGAATTTCCTTCTTCATCTTCGCCAACAACGTATCCTTCGGGAAGAACATAAGCGGTAACGTCTGCTGCCGCAGGAGCGTCGGGTCTGTCGCGATCTTCATCGGTACAGCCAGTGACGGTTACACCGAGCATCAGACCCAATGCCAACAACAAAGTGGCAAAAATGCCAGTTTTCTTGGTAGTGAACATTGAATAGAACGTCCTTCAGTGTTTTTTAGATTACTGCGTTTTGCAGTCGAATTGATTATATTCCTGCTATAGTAAACAAGTCCTGCTTCGGATTGTGCTAGCTGCTAAAAATAATGAAAATTTTTTTCAGTGTTTTTTTGTCTAAAGCTTGGAAGCTGGCAGCAGGGGGAGAATCCGCGCCCGTTTTCGTAAATTAATGCCATCAAGTTTTCGGAGGTTTAGCCCTGTTGATTCGCCGTACCGTCATTTGTTTGGGGTTGCTGCTTCTGACCTCGCTCCCGCTGTCCGCTCAGGAGGCGATGCCCTCGGCATTGTTCGTAAACGATGTGCCCATCGCGGCATCTGCTTTAATAGGCTCCACCGGCAGCGATGTCGCTGTTCTGGTCTCTCCTATTCTTAGGGCTACTGGCGCGACGATTAAAGCGACGGGAAACTATGTCGATGCGCTGTGGAGCGATAATACGGGCCTGCTGTTGGAGCTAGGACGCGATACCTGTACTTATGGAGGCCAGTCGGTGCCGCTCGCTACTCCGTGCGGTTCCCTGGAAGGCGACCTGGTTATGCCTCTTGGAGAGCTGTGCGCAATCATTGGCGCTCGTGTGGAAGCTGCTGCAGATGGAAGCCTGCGCGTGTACCGCGATGTCGTGGTGGACAGCGCGGAAGCTTATGGCCCTTCGCAGGCGACAGGCCAAAGATTTCCCGAGGCTGGCCGCGGCGGTCTGACCAGTAAGGTCGATAATGCTAATGCGCCCTACGAGCGTCCGGAGGTCAGCGTGGGGACTGTCGGTACGAGCCGCTATACGATCGAGACCCCTCGTTCGCCCGAAGCTATCGCTTCCGCATATCAGCGGCCCAGCTCCGGAGCTTCTATGGGAGTTATGGGAAAACAGCTTGCCGTAGATCAGTTCGGCATTCCTCTGGGCATGTCGGTGGGCATGGGGGGATATAGCAGCGGCGCTCCTATGACTGGATATACTGCCGGCAAGGCCATTGGCGGCTTGGGAACGCCTAATTATGGCAATACTATGGGGGGCACCAATACCAGCGCGATTACGCCTGGTATGTTTAGCCCCGCCAATGCTGGGGCTGGTATGCCCTCAGGATTGGGCAGCGTTAGTAATCCGCTGGCGTCCAGCGAAAGCCAGACACCAGAAGGTGTTCGTTATATCGTCGCTCCTACGCCTCCAGCGGATTTGGCCTTGAGAACCGACGGTGCGGCTGGCGATAAAGCTCCTGGCCCCGCAAAGATAAGCATCAGCAGCTTCGATGTGCAGCGCTTGATGAGCTTTCACTTAACGGCCTATGAACTGAAGGTTAGGGTAAAGAATGAAGGCGGTATGGTCTGCGCTCATCCCTTGATGCTGCAGCTGATGGCCAAGAGCAAACGCTATGACAGCTACGAGCTTCTAGAATCTTATGTCATCGATCCTTTGCGGCCTGGAGATGAAGTGGAGGTCGTTAAAAAGGTAGACGGCCATCAGTTTACCTGTCTGGTTGACTTAACCATTGATTTTAAAGTCAGCGTGCTAGAGTCTAAGCCGGTCATTGGCGATAAGAGCGCTAAAATAAACCGCGAGCGCCAGGAGCAGCTGCGCCGGAATCCTTCTCTGGAGAGCGAAGGTGAACGTTCCTATCAGGAAACCTGCAGCAAGACTAAGACCATGCGCTTTTAGGTGCCATTTAGAATGTGCAGGCCTTTATCCAAACGCAGCGCAGGGCAGCCGGCATTTCTTTTGCTTCTGCTCGCTGCTTTTATTTTTAACGGGGCTGTTCTTGCTGCGCTGGCTCGGCCCGCTAATCAGTCGGCCAAGCTAACCATTATATCTCCGCTTCCTTCAGAAGCGCCGGCGTCAGCCGCTAAAAATAAGTCTGCCTCCTCTGTTTCTGCTAGGTATGCTGCGTCTCCGTCCGCGCCGGAAGTTGCCAGCTCCGCTCAGGTGCGGGTGCTTCTGTACCGCGGTAGCGGGCCTGTCAAGGTGTCGGCATCTCCTGGCGGCTTGCTAATAGATGGGCGCCCTGCTGCTTCTGTGCCGATGACGCTGTGCTCGGGCAATGTCAGCCGTAAGCTTAAAATACAGGCACAGAACGGTCTGCTGAAGCTGCAGGATACGGCGTATAGAGGTGTACTGGAGGTCTATCCCGATAGCGGCAAAATTCAGATAGTGAACGCGCTGGGGCTGGAGGATTATCTGCGGGGTGTGGTGCCTAAGGAATTGCTCTGCCAGGAATTAGAGGCGGTCAAGGCCCAGGCCATATTGGCCAGAACCTATGCGCTCTCAATGATAGCCAAGAGCGATGCTCACTCGAATTGGGATCTGCGCGATGACACGGGGCATCAGGTTTATGGCGGGGCCAGCGCGGAGCATGCCATATCCGATGAAGCTGTGCGTCAGACGGCCGGCAGAGTGCTAACCTATGGCGGCAAAATGTGCGCGGCAATTCTCTATCATTCTTCCTGCGGGGGATGCACCGAGGATAATTCTGGCGCGTACGGTACAGCGCAGCTTCCCTATCTTAGCGGCGTGTCTTGCGGTTTGGCTCCATGGCAGGCCAAAGCGGCGGATAAAAGGAGCCAGCACGCGAGGTTAGCCTCCCTTGAGCCAGCCCGGCTTAAGCGGCCTCCCAGCACTCTGGCCGAAAGGCGGGCTAGAAACGATGCCGGTAAGCTTCGCGCTGCCCCTGGAGCAGAGTCCGCGTCTCCGGCCTCTTCCGATTTAGGCCTGCATTTTGCGCTGGGAAGCAATACGGATTGTATGGCTAATCGTTTTAAATATGCTTCCGGGGGCACAGAGGCTTGGTGTTGCGGCTCGGGGTTCGCCCGCTGGGAAGCTTGCTGGACACCTGAGGAGCTTGGGCAGGAGGTGGGGCGGAAATTGGGGAAATCTCCTAGTCCGATTGTCGGTCTGGAGGTAGCTGAACGCTCGGCTTCGGGTCGGGTAAAGCGTCTGAAAGTGCGCTTTGCCTGCGGGGAAACAGGAGAAGTTTGCGGTGACACGGTGCGCAATACCATGTGCTACCGCAATTCCGAGGGCGCTTGGTGTACCTTGCCCTCGTCGCGCTTTGAAGTCGCTGAAATTACCAGCAAGATTGTCAGAGTGCGCGGAACCGGCTGGGGACACGGCGTCGGCATGTGCCAGTGGGGAGCTAAGGAACTTGCCCGCCGCGGCTATGAGGCTTCGCGCATCCTAGCTCATTATTATAAGGGGGCTGAGGTGGCGCCTTATGTGCCGCAGAACCGTTAGGCTGTAACGGGCTTTCCCGTTATTAACACTTTTTCTTAATGATATTAATTTTCTCGGAAATATGAGGTGAAACGTGATATATAGGAAAGGCGCTACGCTATTTAATGAAATTCATGGCCAGTCTGATATGTGGAAGTCGGTGCTGAGCGAGTTTGCCGCCCGCAGCGAGGAGATCAAGGGCTGGCTGAAGGCTCAGGGCTTCGGCCAGGTTATATTTGTATCCAGCGGTGATTACTTAAATATAGCAATGTCGGTGGCGCGTATCACCAATTTAGTCGTCGGTCTGAATTCCGTGGCGGTTCCCGCCAGCGAGCTGCTTTATGGCCGGAGAGCGCCTTACGATGTGCGCATTAAGACGCTGGCGGTGGTAATGTCCAGCACCGATCTCGCCGAAGAGATAGGCTGGGGCGTTGATAGGCTCAAGCAGCTGGATCCTCGCGTGCAGATACTGTCTTTAGAGGTCGGCGAGTCTATTTTATCCGCGAAAGCCAATCAGTCTATAGTCCTGGCCAATGTTAAGGATTCCACCAAAATCGCTATCAGCTCGGTTACGGCCATGCTGCTGGCTGGCTACAATTTGGTGTCCTGGCTCTCGGGGCGCGATGTGCTTAGCGCGGAGCTGAACCGTTTGCCCGATATTTTGGCGACTCATCTCAAGGACTGGCAGACCTCTGCGCAGCGCATGGTGCAGAAAAAGCCCGGGCACGTGGTATTTTTAGGCTCTGGTCCTTTCTTGGGACTGGCCAAGCAGTCGGCTCTTACGATGAGGCAGATGGCGGGCATTACCTGTGAAGCGCATACCTTTGTAGAATACCGCCACGGCTATTTTGCCAGCCTTACCAATCTGATGTCGGTTATGGGCCTTATATCGAACAGCTTCGGTCCTACCGAGGAAAAGGTTATCGGCGACTTAGCGGTTACCCGCGTAAACCGTCTGGCTATATGCGATGCGGCCAATCCACAGCTAGGGCGCCGCTGCGACGATATCCTAGAGCTTAAGACTGGGGTAAATGAGGTCTCCCGCGGTCTGCTGCTGCTTCCCGTCATTCAGCTTTACTGCTTCTATATGGCGATTGGGCGCGGCATTAATCCCGATAATCCTAAGCATTTGGATCATCCCAAGATGGCGCTCAAAGAGGCCCCAGGCACTATGCCCAGCGCTAAGGCGGCTCAGTAATGCCCGCATTGTCGTCGTTAAACGCTATGGGCTGGAGCGGCATTGTGCTGGCCTTGCTGCCGGTTGTCGCGGTAATGTTTTTGGTGCGCTTTATTGAGGGCCGGAAGAATATGTCCGGTTATGAGAAGCTGCAGCCCGCGGCCAAGGCTTGGCTTTGCCTGCAGGGCCTGAGCGCCGCTACGGCCGCCAAGGCGCTGCTGCAGTGCGATCCTGCTCTTTTGCGCGCTTACCTAGACGCCGGAGAAAAGCTGGAAGAGGTGCCGTCGGCCTGGCAGGATAAGGCCATATCTGAGCTGCTCTCCTATGCAAGCATAAAAATCGCCTACGACGATTTGTTCAGACAGCAGTACGATAAGTGCTTTAGGGCAGATGTGCCCGCCCTGCTGGGGCATCTGCAAAAGCTGTGGCCGGTGCAAACGCTGGGCGAGGGTATAGATATGCTGCCAAACAGCGAGCCTGTCCTGGAGCCGGTGGCTGATTTGCGGCCAATAGCGGTGTTAAATGACGCATCCGAAGCGGAAACCCAATTGGGAAATACAGAAAGCTAGTCGTAGGATATTTAAACAGGGGCCGTCTGTATGAACTTTTATGAAAATCTGCTCTCTCTGCTGCGTTCTGAGCAGCAGATCGCCTTGGTGACCGTTGTCCGTACCGAGGGCTCTGTGCCTCGCAAGGCTGGCACTAAAATGCTCGTCGACGCTAAGGGCACTATGCTGGGCACTATTGGCGGAGGCTGTCCCGAAGCCGAAGCCGGTCGCGAAGCTACCGAAGTCGCCGCTTTGGGTGGCTGTAAAATCTGTCATATCGAAATGCGCCACGGCAAAGAGGATCTGCGCAAGGCTGAGCGTGAGAATCAGGACGTGCTGATTTGCGGCGGCTTTCAGGAGGTGCTGATGGAGCCGCTGAGCCGTGAAATCCCCAACGGCGAGCTTATGCTTAAGGCGCTGCAGAGCATGGAGCATGGCGATGCGCCCAGCGTTCTGCTGGCGGTATGGATGGAGGAAGGCGATCCTAGCCCCATTCCCAACCGCTGCGGCACCATACGCTCTGCCAATATGCAGCGTTTTGTTTATTGGCCCGACGGGCGCGTAATGGGCACCAGCATTCACCCTATTCCCGACGAATGGCTGCGGGTGCTGCGCGAGACTGCTCTCTGTGCTGAAAATATCCAGAGCTGCGTATGCCAGGAGGCGGATATGGGGGCCTTACGCTGCCGCGTTTACGCGGAGCCTATGGAGCTGCCCCTGCGCCTGTTTATCGCGGGGGCGGGCCATGTCGCTGTGCCCCTGTGCCATTTGGCGGCTATGTGCGGGTATCGGGTCAGCGTGGTCGATGACCGCGCTGAGTTCGCCACCAAAGAGCGCTTCCCCGATGCCGCCGAGGTTATTACGGCGGATTTTGTTAAATATTTCTCTGAATTAAAGATCGATGCCGCTACCTCGGTGGTTATCGTCACGCGCGGTCATCGCTGGGACGAGCAGTGCCTGCACGCTATTAATGGCCGCAGGATGCTTTATTTAGGAATGATAGGCAGCCATCACCGCACCGCCATTGTGCGGGATCGCCTGCGGGAAATGGGCTATCCCCAGAGCTGGATAGACTCGCTCAATGCCCCTATTGGCCTGGATATCGGTGCCGAGACGCCAGAAGAGATCGCTGTTGCTATTGTGGCGCAGATGATCGCGCAGCGCTATTCCGGTGTGGTCAGGCGCTAGTTGGCAGCGGCAGCTCTTAGCAGCTGCCGCTTGTTTATAGCCTGTCGGGATACTGCGCCAGCATGGTCACAATGCGGTTCTGAATGTCTACTCCTATACCGATATCTTTAATATCGTTGAACAGCATGGAGAAGATAATAACCTGTCCGCTGGCGTTAGTAACATAGCCTGAGAGTGAAGTGTCGCTGTCCAGCGTACCTGTTTTGCCGTGGACGTCTGTTCCGGGTATGCGGTAGCGCAGGGTGCCATGCTCGTTGCTGGCCAGACTCTCGCGGAAAATATCGGCGTAGCGGTGGTGCGCCATGACTGTTAGGGTATCGGCTATCTGGCTGGGTGTTATTGTGTTCTGCTTGGAAAGGCCGCAGCCGTCTACCATGTGCAGACCTTCTGCGTCTATCCCGTTGGCATTCATAAAGCGTCTGATGCTATTTTCGCTGGTCTGAGCGTTGCCTCGTCCGTAACTGTAAGCGCCGATGGTTTTGAACAGATGCTCGGCTAGGAAATTGTCGCTCTGCTGGTTGATCTCGGTGATGAGCTCCTTTAGCGGGGGCGAATCTATGCTGGCATATTTATACATGCCTGTCACCGCCGCTGGTTCGCCGATAGGGCGGATCAGTCTAACCTTACCGTCGATTCTGATGCCGCGCTGGGCCAGGATATGGGCAAAGGCGCTTATAGCAAACAGCGGGGGATTGTCGACGGTGATCTCCCGGTTTACGGTGCTGAGAGGGCCGTGTACGGTAATAGTGTTGCTGTTGCGTTTGCGCTCGACCGCGGTATCTGCTGCCCCTTCGCTGGAGTAGGCAATTTTAAAATAATTGTTGTCGGGGTAGGCTGTGGCCCCCGTGCCGTTTATGCGCACCTCTACCATGTTGCCGTTGAGGGAAAGGCCGGAAACAGGGGCGGAATAGCTGTCCAGATGGTAGTGGTCGGCCCAGCCCTGCGGGTAATACTCGCGATCGAATAAGGAATCGTCGGCAACCAGATCACCGAGAATCTCGCGCACGCCCTCTGCCTGAAGCTTATCGGCGAGCTGCTCGTACATAGCGGTAGGCGTCTGCCAGTATGGCGGGGTATTGGTGGGATCGCCATTGCCGCGCAGATAAAGATCGCCGCTTATTACGCCCTTATCGCTGACGGGCGCTCCCCATAGCTCGGTTTGGTAACGGTATTCGGGCCCTAGCAGATCGAGAGCTGTTGCTGTGGTTACGATCTTCATGTTGGAAGCTGGCACCAGCGGCTCACTTCCGTGATAGGAGTAAAGGATACGCTCTGTGTCCAGAACCTTAATAAAAGCGCCGCATTTGACGTCATTTAGAGCGGGGTTGTCTTTAAAATACTCGTTTATGGCGTTCTTTAAATCGGTCGCTGTGCTGTGCGCGGATTCGGGGAGCTGCTGTGCATCCTGATTCTGAATCTCTTGGCTTGCGTCGGCTGCCCCTGTGTCTGGGGAGGTAGCATCGTCGCTGTACTCGGTTTCCTGCGCTGATACCGTTTCTGAAACAGCGCCGTTCTCTGGGCCTATCTCCTGAGCCCATCCCGTTGATTCTAAGGCTGCTGTGCTTAGCGCTATGCTTAAGAGCAGCCAAGAGCAGGTCTTAAAGAAGCTTCGCCTCATTGTTTTTGCCGTGCACCATTATTAAAAGTAAAGCGATATAATTCGTTTCCTGCCCTATTTTTCCTGGCTGTCAGCATAGCACCGCGGTTTCCTGCCAGCTAGCTGAACTCGGTATGTTGGGGCCGGACACCGCAAAGCGCAGAGAATACAGCCAGACCGATCACTCCTACCAGCGCTGCCAGGCTGATTCTCCAGCCGAGGGCAAAGGCGGGCGAAGCGTACTTTAGCTCAACGCGATGCTGGCCTGTTGGTACGGCCAGACCCTGCATGGAAAGATTGACGCGCTGAAGCGCTGCGGGATGGCCATCGATAAAGGCGCGCCAGTTGGGATCGTAGGTATTGCTGATCACTAAAAACGCATTTCTGTCGCAGGAGGTGGCGATAGATATGCTGTTGTTGGTGGCGCGCTCGATTTGGGCTTGGCCTATGCTTGTCGGGCAGGCTAAATCGCTTTCGTAAAGAGATTGCTGCTCCTCTAAGCCTAAGAATCTTTCCAGGTTTAGGGTGTCAGATGGCAGCCTGTCTGTGACTGCCGGCACCAGACGGACCTTTGCCAGCGGATTGGCTAAGGTAAATATATATATCTGAGTGTCTGGTATCTCAGGTATGGGGGCTGTCTGTACCTCGCTGAATAGCTCTTCAGGGAAACCGCAGGGCAGGGGAAGCGGAGTGACTATGTGGCTTATGCCCAGCAGGCGCAGCCAGTCGCAGATTTTGGGGGCTATAACGCTAACCTCTTGCGCGTCTAGCCTGTATAGCTCTTCCATGAGGTGCGATATCGCGGTCTGCATGGCCGATGAGTGGTACAGAACGATGCCTGTCCCATAAAAAACATAGTCATCAGGTGCTTCAACATCCCACAGCAGTGAGGTGCCAGGGCTGAGCAGACTGCGGTGGCACCAGAACGCGTCGCCGCGCTTTTCGTCATTGCTGTAGGCTAGCTGCAAATAATTATTCCAGGCTATGCTGCTGTAGGGCGAGTAGACACGCTGGCGTGACTTTACTGCCTGAAGGCTTGGGGGAGGTGTGCTCCACAGCGGAGATAAATAGCCCTGCACCTGCGAGTTTACGTAGCCTAAATCTAAGCAGGTCAGCAGCAGTATGCCAGCTAAAGTCCATTGGGCAGCTCTTTGTCCCCTGCGCTTAGAGATCCAGTCGCTTAAATTCTGAGCGCCGATAGCGGCCAGAGCGGCCAGCAGGCAGACCATCGGTATGGCGAAGCGCCCAGGCATGCGGAAGGAATTCATGTGCGGAAAATACCGCCAGAGCAGGTAGTAAATGCCGTAGCGCGGACCTAAGGCGGCGATGAGGAAAAAGATAGCCAGCGCCCAGAGGCATAAAGCTAAGCGGCGCCGCTTAGGGGCCAGCGAGCTGAGGCAAAGCAATAGCGGAAGCAGTCCCATGTACTGGAAGCAGTCGCGGGCGAAGAAAACCATTTTGTGCGGCAAAACTGTCAGATCGGGATCCTTGTTCCAGGCTGGATAGAAGGGGTTGACAAATATGGTGAGCATTTTCCAGGTCGGCGAGCGTTCGGCCAGCCAGTCCAAGGGAATAGCCCCACCGCGGGTGGACTGCTTAGCGAATTCTTGGGTGGGCAGAAGCTGAACTGCTGCCAGCAGTGCTGACAGCAGCAGGGCTGCCACCGCCAGCCCCAGCATTTTCCAGCGAGAATGGCCTGACTTAACGGTGTTAGTGCAGACGAGGCCGATGATATACATCCAGCAGCATATCTGGCAGATGGCTACCATCTGAAAATGGCCGGCCAGAAGCTGAGCCGTCCAAATCGCTATCAGCAAAAACCAGTAGCGCTTTTGGGCCGTAACAGCGCCTAAGTGGATAACCGCAAGGCTAAAGGGCAGCCAGGCGATGACATGGATAATGTTCAGCCCAGCGGTGCGCAGCAGAAAGGTTTCTCCTAAGCCATAAGCTAGCGCGGCGATGCCTGAAGCTAGCGGGGATAAACCCAGGCATCGGCTCCAGGTGTAGCTGCCCAGCATGGCGATGAGCAGTGCCGAAAGCACGGTTAGGTTAGCGGCCAAGGTTACGTTGCCGGTTAAAAAAAACAGCAGGGTAGGATACAGCACTCCGGCTTCGCTTTCGGCAAACAGGGGAGCACCGCAGGCTATCCTTGGCTCCCATAGAGGGAACTCTCGCTGCTTGGTAATAGACTGCACGGCCAGATAGCGGCGGGTAATATTGAGATCCAGGGAATCCGAGCCGGTACCGTCTTCCTGGTAAATGAGCTGACCCTGGAATACCGCTGGATAAAAAAACGCGGCCAGTATTATGGCATCAAAAGTATGGCCAGCGCGGGCTCTTTTAATCTGGCGTATAGCTGTCTGTTCATAACCGTGTCCTTAATTAAGAAAACACTGAAGCGTTCAGTGTTTTCTTAATGGGTCTTTATTCTGTGGCTGTATTAGCCGCTGTGAATGATCGGCAACGGGGCTGCACTATAGCGACTTACGCGCAGCAGCACTTAGCTGGGCTAGTCTGTGCCGGCGCATATTGGTAAGCGCTTAGCGACGTCCATGGCGGCCGCTGATCCTTGGCCCACTGGAGGAGCCTCCAAAGCTTCGCCCATGGCCAGAGCTTCGCGGCGCGGAAAAGGAGCGTCCCTGCGGACTGGAGCTATTGCTAAAGCTGGTCGTTTGCCCGCTGCTGCCAGAGCGTCCGTAGCTATAGCTGTTTCGGGAGGAGCTGTTGCGTGAGGAAGCTCTGCCGGATGTCTGCCGTCCGCTGCTGGTGAGCTGGGACAGGCTGTTGCGCGCATTGGCTGATGAGCTAGCGTATGTGCTGTAACCCGACCTGCCGCTGGGCGTACCGTTGCTGAGCAGCTGCTGACCAGCATTGGGCGCGCTGTCAATCGTATTTCGGGGAATGAGATTCTCCCGTCCGTTGTTTAACGAGTGCAGATGTCCGCTGTGACGATGGTTAGTCTGCTTGGATTTGATATTGCCGTAAGGATTGCCGTCAAAACCGTGGCGCGCAGGGACGCTGGTGCTCGGCGTACTGTTGGGCTTATCCGGCCGGCCTGAGGGGGTGGCGCTGTTCTTGACGGCGTTGCCCTGATGGCGCTCGTGATAGTCGGGGGCGCGATGTAAATCGTGGTGGCTGGGGGGCTGCTTGCTGTGCCCATCGTAGTGCGACGGAGCCCCGGGCTGATGGTTAGGCGGCTGGTGGCCATTGTTGTGATAGTGATGGGGATCCTGCTGGCTGTGCCCATCGTAGTGGTGAGGATCACCGGGGTGGTTCGGCGGAGGGCCGTTGTGGTGGTGCGGCGGCTGATGGCTGTGGCCGTCATAGTGAGGCGGAGGCCCGGGGTGATGAGGCGGCCTGTTGGGATGATAAGGCGGCGGAGGGGCGTGGTGCAGAGGCGGAGGAACGTGGCAATAAGGCCCCCAGGGACGGAAAGCACCGCCATAAAAATAGCAGTGGTTGTATCCTGGCCCGCACCAGAAATGGTGATCATACCAGTCCCAGACGAAGCAGTCGTAAACGACGTTGGCTACGAAAACGCAGCCCCATACGATGGCCAATGATGTAATGGTGCTGGGGCTGTTGGTGTACACTACTGTAGGGGAGTAGCGAGGTACGATGATTACATTGGGATCGGCGGTTCCTATGGATATATTGCCGCTGTCGTCGCTGACGATCTTGACGTCCTTGCTGTCTGTCAGATTGCCAGAATCTTTAGCCTGTTTGCGCAGCTTTTGGATGACCTTGAATACCGTTTCGTTCTGATCGACAAAGGCTTCGCCAATCTGAAGGGTCCAGGTCAGACTGTTGCACATCTGCTCTAGGATTTCGGGTACTAGGAGCAGAGCCTTTACGCTGGGATCCCAGGTCTCCTTTTCGCAGGCAGACATGATCTTGTCTGCGGGCAGATCTTCGTGCTTGGCTATCCAGGCATCGGCGGCAACAACATCATCAGGACGGGTCGCTGCGGTTAGAATATTGCCCAACAGAGAATCGGGAAATAAGGCAATCGGTGCTAAAATGCGCTCTAGTTCATTTTCTGATAAAGAGGCTTTGGCGGCAAAAACCGGCAAGACCGTTATGCACAGCAGCAGTAATGCCAGTATGCCGCTTCTCCTAAGCATGTTCATAGCCTTATCCTCCTAACTGGGATCTGCTGCAATGTCATCAGCTTAAGGATTTGTGACATTGGTTATGCTTGTTCACGTGTGTTAGCGCTGCATTTTATGTTAGCATACAAGCTAGCACAAAACAAGCATTAGACCTCGATTCTCCCAACAGCTTTGGCTATCCTGGGCGAAGCAGTGCCGCCGCGGAAGCTGGTGCAGCTCAAAAGCTACCAGGAATCTTTTTTGGCGGCATTGCTGTTAAGGGTGGGATAGCCTCCGTTGTATGGGGAAGTGGGGTATCCCTCGCCAAAGGTCGTGGCACTGCCCTTCGAACTGTCAAAGATTATACTGGTGCCGCTGGGAGCATAATTAATTATGCTGCTGGTTGGTATGCGGGCAGTCACCGGACTGCCGTTTGAGGCAGTCTGCTTGCGCATTGATGTATTTGTGTAGTTTTTTTGAGCTTTGGCAGAGCTCTTTTTCGCAGAGCTTCTTTGCCTTTTTTGTGCTTTGGCAGAGCCTTTTTTGGCAGTGCGCTTGGTACCTGAAGTTACCCGGGAAGAACTGCGCATACCGCGGCCGCGCAGCTTTTTGACATAGGAAGACGGGGCTGAAGCGCTGCAGGGGCGGCAGCTATTGGGCTTCTGCCTGACGATGGTGGCGGTATTGTTGGCCCATATAGCATGAGCGTTGGCAGCGGTAGCCAGACCGCTGGTGCCGCCCATTGACGCTGTGCGGGTAAAATTCGCCCTATCGTTGGCAGCGGTGGCCAATCCTCCGTTGCCATTGTTTAGTACTGCTGTCCGGCGCAGGCTGTTGGCGTTGGCTTCGGTAGCTAGGCCGCCATTGCCATTGTTCATAACCCCTATTTTTGTGGCGTTTATGGCATTGGCTTCTGTTGCCAGACCGCTCGGCCCGGTGGCGTGCGAATTTTGGCGCTGAATAGCCTCTACGTTGGCCTGAGTGGCTAACCCGTTGACAGAATTGAGGTTGGTGGTTCCGAAATTGATGACAGGGCTATACTGGTGGGCGGGGTAAGGCGGAACGGGGTTGGCAGGGTTGATGGGCCTGCCGTAAGCGTCGTGCGGGACAGCGTATGGGTTGTCGTAGTCGTTATAGTAGTAATTATAGTAATAATTGCTGCCATAGCTATTGCCGTCGTAGTTGTTGTAGTTGTTCGGCTCCTGATAATAGGTTGAAGTCTGGAGTGTCTTTTCCGTATCGTTTTCTACGATATTGCTTAGCTGTACGGTATGCCAGGCAGAGTCTCCCGCGGCGTCCGCAGCTGAGGATGGTGTGAACAGCGAATTGGGGACGGCTATGGCGTTGCTGGCGCGGGTAGTGATAGCTATATAGCCGTTAGCATCCTGGAAGACTTCTATGTCATCGTTGCTTTGCAGTTTATTGTTATGCCAGGCCGACAAACGTATCTGTTGGATAGCGCGGCTGAGAGCCTGGCGCTGTGTGGTGTAGGCCTGATGCAGCCTGCGCGTCCATTGCGGATTGCTGTCAAGCTCCTGTAGAATGTTCGGCGAGAAAAGCAGGAGGCGCACGCTGGGGTCCCAGGTCAGCGTGTCCCAGCTCTGCTCCAGCTGCTGTTCGTCAAAATCGGGGTTTTGCCTCAGCCATTGCATAGCCGCGCTTATTTGCTCGGGAAACTCAGATGCCGTGAAAATGCCGGTTAGCAGCTCGTCTGGGCACATGGCAATAGGAGCGGCGAGCTGCTGAAGCTCTTCAACTGACTGATATTCAGCCCGTGCGCTTATAGACGCTGTTATCATTAGCATTACCGCGCAAATCGAAGCCAGAGCCTGCTTGAAGTGCATTATGTTTGCCTCCTGCCGTATTATTGGCCGCCCCCTCTGTCGCTGTCGCGACATCTCCCCCTGCCATCCTTTCGGGGCAATGTCATTTAGTTAGTATTATGCAAACATTTTAGCACTGCACTAGCTTTCGCGACGGCACTGCTTCGCTGCGCTCAGATGTGCCTTTCGCGAAACTATTACGCGCTTTGATTGCCAACTACAGCCGTGAATAGTACCGATAGTAACAGCATCGGCTTAACTCAATGACATTGTTTTATTATCTACTACTATAGCCTAAAACTAATAATTAGTACAGAGCTAATGTGTTATATATTTGAGACAGTTTGTTTGGCGTGGCTCTACCAAATCCCGTAATTATCGGCATACTGCAGAATTTGCCAAGCGTTCACATTTGGCAAAAGGGCTAAGAGCGGTAAGGAAGGGACGGATCTTGCAAAACTCATGCCGCTGGTTTAAATTACTGGCATGCACAAGCCTAGCCGCCATTCCTTCAATATGCCAGCTCTGCCGCCGATCTCCGAGCGCGATATTCGCGTAGACAGTGTGGAAATAATCTACGAGGACGAGGCGATAATTGCGGTCAACAAACCGGCGCGTTTGCCTATGCACGCTAACCTCGATCTCGAGCGCGATCATCTGGTGGGCGTGCTGAGCAGACAGCTGGCGCGGCGCGACGGCGACAGCGGATATTTAGGTGTGCATCACCGCTTAGATTGGGGCACCTCGGGGATAGTCATTTTTACCCGCACTAAATCAGCCAACGCGCCATTAGCCCGACAGTTTGAGACACACAGCTTAGCCAAGGTCTATTGGGCTTTAGTTTACGGAGAGCTGGGGCAGCTGCGCAGTCCGAGGCGGGTGGCGGTACCGCTGGGCGAGCCAAGGCAGCGCGGCGGGCGCGTGCAGATTAATGGCGCGCACGCCGTGCCAGCTGTTACCACGATAAAGCTATTGCGGCGCAACAAGGGAAGTGCCTGGGCAGAAGCTCTCCTGGAAACGGGGCGCAAGCACCAGGTGCGCGCCCATCTTCTGAGCTTAGGCATACATATCTATGGCGATGTGCTTTACGGCGATGCCAAGCATCCCGCGGTGCTGCGTCCGATGCTGCACGCCGCTTCTATTACGCTTAATCATCCGCTAAGCGGAGAGCGGCTGCTACTGCGCGCGGATATGCCTCGGGATATGCACGATTTGGCGGTGAGCTTGGGTCTTGCTTAAGCGCGGATCGGCAAACCTGTATGGCAGACCGACATAAACGAGCTGCAGGCAGAATATAATAGGTTAATCCTTGTCGGAACCAGCGCCCTTGTCCTTCTTGATACCGTAGTGGTCGTAGCTGAAGCGCTGTTTTTTGGGGGCTTCCTCGGGGGAAAGGCTGAGAGCCTGTTCCATCTCCTGCAAATTCAGATAGTTTAGGTATATTTCTTCCAGCATTTCCTTGAGCACGTTATCGTCGCGTTTGCGATAGCCTTTGGTGGCCATTAGGAAACGCACCTCGTAGCTGCTGGGAATTTCTTCGAAGGGCAGCTTCTGCTCATTTAGCATATGCCCTAAAAGTATGCGCGCCAAACGGCTGTTGCCGTCTTCAAACGGGTGAATTTAAATAAACTGGTTGTAAACGTAGGAGGCCAGGTCTAATTTATCAGATATGTCCTCGTAGTTTACCATGTATATGTCGTTAAGCAGCTGCGATAATAAATGGGTAACCTGGGGGTGTGGGGCGGTCTTAAAATGCGGATTGTTGCGGATGATGACCTCAAAATCGCGGATTTTTCCGCCTAAGCCGGTGTTCTCCATACAAATCGCGTGGTATTCCTGAACCGTTTCTAAGGTAATGCGCTGGCCTGCTTTTATGTTCTCCCGCATTTTTTCCCAGGCGCGCTTGTAAGAGCTGGTAGAGGCTTCGTCAAACACCTCGGTATCTTCGTGCATAACGCTTTTTTTCAGCGTTACGATATTGTCTGGCAATTCGTAAAAATCACGCCCTAGCAAATCGTCGCCGAGCATCTTTTTAGCCGCAGCAATCTGGTCCTTGGTGTCCTGCTGAAGCTTATCCTTGATTATGCGCTCCAGGGGCATCTTTTTGCGGAACATGCCCGTGAAGAACGAGCTACTTTTGCGCAGGCGAAGAAATGCGCAAAGGCCATCTAGGAATGGGTTTTGCACTAGCTTGCCCATAAAAGGCTTAAAGCTGTACACAATTAACAGCTTGTTGCGAATAAGACGGGCTATAACCTCTGGATAAAGCTTTTCCTTAGGAAGATCGTATTCGGTAAAGTAATCGTGCTTATAGGCCAGGGTCAAAAACTCAACCATTCTGGGAGACAGAAACGCATTGTAGTCGTAGTTGTAGGCCATAGCGTAGTCCAGTGTCTCCTTTAAGGCCTGGGCTCGCTTGGAATTGGCAAAGCTATAACGATCACCATGGTCAATAACTAACTCTAATTCGGCCAGCTCACCCATGGGGCGTATCAAATTTCTCTCTTTGTCGACCTGCAGAACGTGGGCTAGGCGGGTGAGTGAAATTCCTTCGGGACGCCCGGCAACACAAACAAAAAGATCCCAAGGGGTTAACTCAGGTGCAGTGCTGTTATTCTTGTTGTTAGAATTAGAAAAGACCACTTAATCCTCCGCAAGCGGTACGGTTTAGCTAAGCGCTGTCGCTGACAGCAGGCGATCAATGCCATTTAAATGGCATTAGTCTGCTAATAAACCTATATATAAAAATTGTAAAATGAACAGCATAGTATCTTCTCTTGAGGCTAACTCATTCCTTGAAGGTTCTTGCCGTATTGTAGGGAATTTTTAAGATATGTTTCATAAGGCATTGTCTGTAGCTACATCTGGGCTGGGCCTTTACGAGATTACCGAAGCCATTAACGGAGCGATAAAGAGCAGCGGTATTAGCGATGGTATGTGCAATATCTTTATTACCCATACCTCGGCCAGCCTTTGCATCCAAGAAAACGCAGATTATACGGCCAAAAGGGATTTGGAGGAGTTCATGGGACAGCTCGTGCGCTATCAGAGCTGGTTCTCGCATACGGCCGAAGGGCGCGATGATATGACAGCTCATATAAAGGCGGCCCTGACCGCAACGAGCCTTAATATTCCTGTTATAAATGGGCGTTTGGGCGTAGGCATCTGGCAGGGCGTTTATGTTTGGGAGCACCGCGAACGTGCGCATCAGCGCCAGGTCACGGTTAGCGTTTGGAGCTGAGCAATATGGAACGGCTTCAGAAATATATGGCAGGCCTGGGCATCGATTCGCGGCGCAACTGCGAGCTTTTAATAGCTCAGGGGCGTGTAACTGTCGAAGGGCGCGTAGCTGTGCTGGGCGAGCGTGTCGAACCGGGGGTAACCCACGTCTGTTTAGATGGTGAGCCTCTAGAGAATTATAGCCGGGAAGATTTAGTGTACATCATGCTTTATAAGCCGGCTGGTTATGTGACTACGGTACAGGATGAGTATGATCGGGCTACTGTGCTTGAGCTGGTGAGTGATGTTTTAGAGAGAATTGTGCCTGTGGGCAGGCTGGATCTCGACACAGAAGGACTGCTTCTTCTGACCAATGACGGAGAGCTAACCTATCGCCTTACTCATCCCCGTTTTGGGGTGGAAAAGGAATATGTCGCTAAAGTGAAAAATCTGCCAGGCCCAGCCGAGCTTGATCAGCTTAGAAAAGGTATACGCCTGGAGGATGGCCTGACTAGTCCTGCTAAGGTAGATATATTGCCCAATGGCTTGGTGCGCCTGGTCATTCACGAAGGGCGCAAGCACCAGGTTAAGCGCATGCTGGCGGCTGTAGGATGCCCAGTGCTGGCTTTGCGTCGCACTCGTTTTGGCAGTCTGTCCTTGCGGGGCCTGCACCGCGGGGAATACCGCCGGCTGAATGATTCTGAAATTCGAGAGCTGAAGGATATGTGTAGTTCAGCACAGCGCCAACGTACATGAATGAGCATAACCAATGTCACGAAGCCTTAGCTAAATGGCATTGCGGACAGGGCCAGTCTCATTAACTTAAGCAATGGCCAATAGATCCCCATTATGACTCCCCCTAAAGGATGGCTGGGGGAGATGTCGCGACTGCGACAGCGGGGGTGGCCAAAGCTGTTGGGAAAATCGAGGTTTAACGCATGTTGTGTGCTAACTTATACGCTAGCGAACAGCACAGCGCCAACGTACATGAATGAGCATAACCAATGCCACGAAGCCTTAGCTAAATGGCATTGCGGACAGGGCAAC
>JAFSXO010000093.1 GCA_017444045.1 bacterium
AGCAAATCCGAGCAGACCGCCAATTATAGCCCGGTCGGTACCGTGCCCCCTTCCTGTCGTGGCAAAGGATTCGTACAAGGTTATCTGCGCCCGCCTAATAGCCCCATGAACCAAGCGATTGGCGACCAGACCAATTTTGGCCGCCCCGGCGGTATGAGAGCTTGAGGGACCGATCATGCGCGGGCCGATAATATCAAAAATGCGATAAGTCTTTTTCATAGTTCTTAGCTCAGGAATGCGAGAGAAATATACATATTATTTCAGCCATTGGCCAGTATAGGAGCGCGGACAGCTCGCCACATCCTCAGGCGTCCCCACCGCGACCACCTCGCCGCCCAGATCTCCGCCTTCGGGGCCTAAGTCGATCAGCCAGTCGCTGGCCTTTATTACATCCAAATTGTGCTCGATAGTAATGACCGTATTGCCGCCATCGACTAAGCGCTGAAGCACATTAAGCAGCTTGGCCACATCGTGAAAATGCAGGCCCGTAGTAGGCTCATCGAGCAGGTACAGAGTGCGCCCCGTCGCCTTGCGCGACAGCTCGGCAGCCAGCTTAACGCGCTGGGCTTCTCCTCCCGAGAGCGTATCTGCTGATTGCCCCAAGCGCAGATAGCCCAGCCCCACCTCGTTAAGGGTCTTAAGCTTGTTGGCAATGCGAGGGGTATTCGCAAAGAAAGCCAGCGCCTCTTCCACCGTCATGTCCAGCACTTCGGATATGTTCTTGCCCTTGTAGCGTACCTCCAGGGTTTCCCTATTAAAGCGCTGACCCTTACAGACCTCGCAGGGCACAAACACATCTGACAGGAAGTGCATTTCAATTTTGAGGATACCGTTACCCTGGCAGGCCTCGCAGCGGCCTCCTTTTACATTAAACGAAAAGCGTCCCGGGCTGTAGCCGCGCAGGCGGGCTTCAGGCGTCTGGGCAAATAACTGGCGCAGAGGCGTATAAAGGTCAGTATATGTGGCGGGATTGGAGCGCGGCGTCCTGCCGATAGGATCCTGGTCGATTACGATAACCTTATCCAGATACTCCGCGCCTTCCAGCTCGGCATATTTGCCCGGCGCTTCCGAGCCCGTCTTCAGGCGCATGGCCAGCGCCTTTTTGAGTATTTCATTGACCAGAGTGCTCTTTCCGGATCCCGACACTCCGGTGACGGTGATCAGTACACCCAAAGGAAACTCTACGGTAATATTCTTTAGATTATTCTGCGCGCAGCCGGTAAGGCGCAGGCGGCGCTCGCCAATGGGACGGCGCTGGTCTGGCTTAGCAATAGACAGACGCCCCGACAGATAAGCTCCGGTAAGCGAGGCGGGATTCTGGGCGATCTGCTCCGCTGTCCCCTGAGCTACTATCTCTCCTCCGTGAATTCCCGCTCCCGGTCCGATATCTACCACATAATCGGCGGTGCGAATCGTATCCTCATCGTGCTCGACCACGATCAGCGTATTGCCCAAGTCCCGCAGGGAGCAGAGCGCGTCCAGCAGGCGCCTGTTGTCGCGCTGGTGCAAGCCAATAGAGGGCTCATCGAGCACATACAGAACCCCCACCAGCTTGGAGCCGACCTGAGTGGCCAAGCGAATTCGCTGGGCTTCGCCTCCAGAAAGCGTTCCCGCGGTGCGGTCTATAGTGAGATAGTCCAAGCCCACCTCTTCCAAAAAGCCCAGGCGGGTGTTGATCTCTTTGACAACATCCTTGGCGATAGTCCGCTCGCGTTCGCTCAATTCCAGGCCAGCAAACCACTGGCGCATATGGCGCACCGACATCTTCGTTAGCTCGGGCAGGCTCAGCCCTCCCAATTTTACCGCTCTCGCCTCCGGCTTAAGGCGCGTGCCCTCACAGGCCCGGCACAGACGTTCGGTCATATACCGGCTTATCTCGCGGCGCGCCCATTCCGATTCCGTATCGCGAAAGCGCCGTTCCAGAGCGCAGATCGCGCCTTCAAAGCCCTTAACGCGGCGCTCCTTATGCTGTGAGCCAGAAACGCCTCCCCAGCCAGACATACTTGGCTGCACTACCCCATCGCTATACAGGCTGACAGCGTCAGCCGCCAGATTATGAGCGCCTGGGCTGTCCTCAGCTTCATCAAAGGAGCCGCCATCATCTGCATATACAGCGTTTCCTGGGGAGGTATCGGCATCGGCCAGCTGGGCATTCTCGTATCCAGCATATCCCTCAGAACCATACAAAAGCAGTTCCTGTTTTTCAGGGCTAAGCCGCTCCCAGGGACACCTTAAGTCTATATTGTGATGAGCGGCAAAGGCCATAACCTGACGCCAGAACATAGAGGCTGCGTAATGATAGCGAAAGGAATTCACAACAGGCTTTCCCCAGGCGGCCAGCGCTCCTTCGGCGACGGACAGACTGGGATCGGGGATGAGCAGCTGGCTGTCAATACGCGTAGTTACGCCCAGCCCTGTACAGTGAGGACATGCCCCATAAGGAGAGTTAAAGGAGAACAGGCGCGGCGAAAGCTCGCTGAAGGACAGGCCGCACTCCACGCAGGCAAGATGCTGGCTGTACAGCTTTTCCCCATCGCTACCGGCGATGAGCACTATGCCCTTGCCCAAATTCATGGCCAGCTCCAGCGATTCCGACAAACGCTGGCGGTTGCGTTCCAACACCTTAACCTTGTCGACGACCACCTCAACCGTATGCTTTTCGTACCGCGCCAGTTCAATGGGGCCGTCATCTATGCGAAGCACCTGCCCATCGACGCGCACGCGCATATAGCCATTGTCGGCCAGCTCTTTAAACAGCTTCTGGAACTGTCCCTTGCGGCCGCGCACCAAAGGTGCCAGCATAAGCACAGAGGTCTCGTTATTGGCGGCCATAACAGCATCGACGATCTGATCCACGGTCTGCGGGCTTATGAGCCGCCCGCACTGAGGGCAGTGAGCCTGGCCTATGCGCGCATAAAGCAGGCGCAGATAATCGTAAATTTCGGTAATGGTTCCCACGGTGGAGCGCGGATTCTTGGAGACACCGCGCTGATCGATCGATACCGCCGGCGACAGGCCTTCGATATAGTCTACATCGGGTTTATCGAGCTGTCCCAAAAATTGCCTAGCATAGACGGACAGCGATTCCATATAGCGGCGCTGGCCTTCGGCATATATAGTATCAAAGGCTAATGACGATTTACCCGACCCCGAGACTCCGGTAAAAACTATTAGCTTGCGGCGCGGCAGCTCTAAGTCTACGCTTTTAAGATTATTCTCCCGCGCCCCGCGAATGATTATTCTATCGTCTGACATGGCTAAAACCTATCGATTTATTCCCTAAATTAATAATTGAATATAAAACAATAAACTGACAATTATAAGCTTATTTCTTCACTTCCATTACCAGAACCGCGACATCGTCTTCATTCACACCGCCCGTAAAATCCGCTACCGCCGCAAACAGGCGGTCAATAATACTGTTAATGCTTCCATGGCGAGCCTCGCCGATGGCCTGCAGAGCCTTATCCATAGTGAACATCTGCCCGCTGGGGTCGTGGGCCTCGATAACCCCGTCGGTAAAGACAATGACGCGATCTCCAGGCTTTAAGGCGATCTGCTTTTCCTCCCAGGTCAGGCATTCAAGCGCTCCGACTATGCCGCCATCGGTGCGCAGCAGCTCAGTGCTCCCGTCAGCTCCCACATAAACCGCCTCGTGATGCCCGCCGGTCGCGTAGGTTAGAATCGAGGTTTCCTCATCGTAAACAGCATAAAAGATGGTCGTAAAATAAGATGCCTCGCTGTTCCAAAGGCTGCACAGACGTTCATTGAGATTGGCCAGCACCTTAGCGGGCGATACCGTTTTCTTGCCCCACTCATAGACAAAGCTCATGATAATCGAGGTAACCATGGAGGCAGGAATGCCCTTTCCCATCACATCTCCCAAGCAGAACACAACCTTGCAGCTCTGAAAGGGTCGGAAATAATAATAGTCCCCGCCGATTTCCCGACACTGCTTAATTCTGCCGGCTATGCGCACACTGCCCATATCATAATCTTTGGAGACTAAGGCCATCTGCAGAGTACGCGCCAAAGCTAAATCGCGCATCATGAGCCCTGCATTGCGTTTGGCCACCCCGTAACTGCGCATGGCAAAAATAATGCCCAGCGAGGCCAGCACCCATTCAAACAGCTCAAAGGTAACCGAAGACAGATACCGGTAGAGCATATCATCATCGACAATACTGGATATGCCCCAGTAATAAAGCAGCAGAGCCGGGATAACGACCAAAAGGCCGTAGCACTTAAAAAAGAAAACCGCGACAACCAGCGGAATAAAGAACAGATCGCAGGTAAAAAAGAGCGGAGCCACGGTAACCGTTACACCATAGGCAGCAGCCAGCAAAAGTACGACTATCAGCCAAATCCACAGCGCTTCAATTCCGGTAGGAGTATACAGCATGTATGCTTCGGTTTTATCTTTTAGCAGGGAGAAAAACTTCCTCATAACCGCTGCCTCCTCGCTGTTTGGTATGACGATGAGCTTACCTTGTTTTTTCTTTCTTTACCGCAATTATGCTTCCTTTTTTAGGCGATGTCGTTTAGTTAGTGTTAAGCGAACATATCCGCGCTGCACCAGCTTCCGCGCCGGCACTGCTTCGCTTCGCTCAGATGTGCCTTGCGCGGAACTGGTTACGCGCTATAATCTGCAAACAGCAGCACAAACGCGCTTAGGCAAAAGGCAGGACAGACTAAGACAAAGGCCGATGCTGCCGCCACTGCTCCCGCGTATCGATATCAGACAAAACCGATGCTGTAGCTGGTACAAGATGCAGCTGATCGCTGTGACGCTTCAACACCGCCGATGCCCCCTTATCGCCGCTGAGCTGCAGCAGCTCGTCCCAATACGCGCGCCCAATCAGTACCGGATGGCCGCGCTGTCCATTATACACCGGGGCGACTATAGCCGCGCTTCCCCGCTTTTTCAGCTCACCGATCAGCGCCGCGATAAGCCCGCTCTCCACCAGGGGCATATCGCCAAGAGCGATCAGCACCCCCAGATACGCGGAGCCGGAAGCTTCCCGGGCGAGCAGGCTGCGCAGTCCGGCCACGAGCGACGTAGCCATACCATCGGCCCAGCGCTCATTGATTACCGCCGAAAAGCGAGCGTCAGCAGCAAAGGCCTGCAAAGAGGCAGCCACAGCGGGAACGTTGGCACCAAGCACCACCGTACAGCAGCTGAGCGGCGTTTGCAGCAGCGTGCGCACGCTGGTCTGCAAAAGCGTTGACTCGCCCCAAGGCAACAGCTGCTTGGGATAGCCCATGCGCGAAGAAGCGCCGGCAGCCAGACAAAGACCAGCCACGCACACGGCTATTCGTTCAGGATGCTGGGAATAGCCCGCATATCGGCCGAGCTTACCCCCTGATTATGCAGGAATACCACCACGCCGCCGGCATCGTCTATCAGCTGAAAAATCTCTCTCAGCCAATGCCTATGCACCTTCAGCCGCGGCGAATTGCGCTTCGACTGCAGATAATCGTCCATTATTACCGGACGGGGGGTGCCGAGCAGCTCCAAAAGCAGCGCGGTCATAACTCCGGTGCGATCCTTGCCGGCGGAGCAATGGTAAAGGATCGGATAGGCTTTAGGCTGCGCCAAAGTCCTAAAGAAAGCGCATACCGACTCATCGTTGTCCAAGGCGTAGGAATAATATCTGCCGATACTGTGGTCGCCTTTAAACGCCATGGGAAGATACATGGTAACAATGGAGCTGTCTTCCGGAAGGCGATCCGGCCCTTCTTTTTTATCGACTTCCTTGGCGGTGCGCAAATCGATTATGGTATTAATCCCCAGCTCAGCTATGGTGCGTCTGTCATTATCGGTGGCATAGCATAAAGCTCCGGAACGATAGAGCATCCCGTCCTTTACATAACCCTTGCGCGTGGGCAAGCCGCCTAAATCACGAGTATTGCGCGTACTTTCAAAGGTGACGCGCCGCTGAGATGCAGTGCGCCTGGGCTGCCGCTTCTCGCGAACAGTGGCAGGAGCAGATTTCACAGCTTCTGCTGTGCCGCCAGCGGCAAGGCTAATCGCAGGCAGCCACAGCGCCAGCACAAAGACAAGTCCGCAGACAGCCTTAGCGACTAATGCTTTATTATCAAAGGACCCTAATCTGATTCTCATGGCTTCTGTGGGGCTGGCTCTACCACTATTTCGGGGATTTTATGCAGTTTTTCGGCTGATACGCCTAGGCCTGTCAAAAATGGCTCGATACCGCCATACTTATAATCGATAGCGGCAAAGATTCTGTCTAAATCTGGGCTGCATACTTCCATATCGCGGCAGCGCGAATATAGAAAATCGGAGTAAATGACCGGGCGCGGCGTTCCCAAAAGTTCTAAAAGCAAAGCAGTCATAATGCCCGTGCGATCCTTGCCCGCGTAGCAATGGTAGCTAAGGGGGTAGCTTTCGGGATCGGACAGTATATTAAAAAAGCTGGCAATGCTTTGGGGATTCTCAAACAGGAACGCCAAGTAGCAGTGAACATCATCGGGAGAAGGCTGCGAATAGACGTCCATAGGCAAATGAACATTCCGGCATACGGGCGTGCTCCAGAACCATTTTTTCTTGGTCGCCAGGGGCAGGCGATCC
>JAFSXO010000094.1 GCA_017444045.1 bacterium
CGTTACCCTACTTCTGGTTAAAGACGGCATCTGGAAAGAGTTCTACGGTACCGACTACGTATTCCCCGCTCCTAAAGCGAAAGCTGAAAAGACTGAGACTCCTGAAGCCTAGTTGGCACTAACCCAGGCAACGGCAGCCAAAGCATAACCTTGCAGCCAACCCTGCCGCTATGGCAAGGAAAGCCCAAACGATAGCTTTGGTATGCCAGCAGAGAGGATCAACCTATGAAAGACTTGCTAGAGTTTTTAGCCCGTGAGCTTGTAGATTCTCCAGATCAGGTTGCAGTTAAGGAAATCGAGGGTGAGCGCTGCGTCATTCTGGAGCTGCGCGTAGCCCCGGACGATATGGGCAAGATTATTGGCCGACGCGGCAAAACTGCCCAAGCAATCCGCACCTTAGTTAAGGCCGCTGGACTTAGAGACGGCAAGAAAGTGATGATCGAGATCATCTAAACGCCCTACGCTCACAGTAAAGCGCGCAAAGAGCTGGCAGCTGATTACACTGCCGGCTCTTTGCGCTATTTGCCAGACTGCAGCCATCCTTCATATTATTTTTTTATTCCACGGCCTGAGAGGTAAACGGTGTGAAGACCTCCACTCCCCTGCCTATGCCTTCGGCGTCTGAGCTGGTGGCCATCGGCAAGATTCTGCGTCCCCACGGTGTGCGCGGCGAGATGCGCACTCTGATTCTCACAGACTTTCCGGATCGCTTTTTTGACACCCAAGAGGTATTTTTTCTGTCTCCGGATAGAAAAAAGGTGAAACGGTTTGAGCTAGTAAATGCGCGTTACCATGCCAACTGGATTCTGCTCAAATTTGCGGGCATAGACACTCCGGAAGCGGTATCAGAATACCGCCATTGGCTGATTACCGTCCCCCAGGACGAGCTTGTAGAGCTTGAAGAAGGCGAATACTGGCACTTCCAGCTTGAAGGGCTGCAAGTCGAGGACGAAAACGGCCAGCAGCTGGGCACGCTTAAGGAGGTCGTCGAGACGCCAGGCCATGATCTCTACGCCGTCCAGCCGCCGCGCGGAAAAGAGATCCTGATCCCCGCGGTAAAGGAATTCATCCTCAGCGTTGACCTAGACAGCGGCAAAATGGTCGTCAGACTCCCGCAGATATTCGAATAACGCCGATGCGTATTGACATACTAACTTTATTTCCGGAAATGTTCGCCCCGCTGTATTCCAGTATTCCGGCCCGGGCACAGGCATCCGGAAGGGTAAGACTCGAGCTGCACAATCTGCGCGACTACGCCAGTCCGCCCCACCGCCAGACCGACGACACGCCCTTTGGCGGAGGCCCGGGTATGGTGCTAAAGCCTGAGCCTTTAGCCGCGGCGATTAACGCCATAAAAGCCCAAGAAGCCGGGATGCTGCCCCGTGTTATTTACATGTCCCCCCAGGGCCAGCCCCTGACTCAGCGCCTGGCCGAGCAGCTTTCGCGCCTGCCGCGCCTTCTGCTGGTATGCGGGCATTATGAAGGCATAGACGAGCGCATTATCAAGAAATATATCGACATGGAAATATCCATAGGCGATTATGTGCTGTCCAATGGCGAGCTAGGCGCCATGGTGCTGAGCGATGCGGTAATACGGTTAATCGACGGCGTTATCGCTCAGGATTCTGCCGCTCAGGATTCCTTCAGCACCGGCCTGCTCGACCATCCGCACTACACCAAACCCGCGCTGTTTGAGGGCATGGCCGTGCCCGAGGTTCTGCTGTCGGGCAACCACAGGCGCATCGAAGCCTGGCGCAGGCAGCAGGCCCTAGCCAGCACCGAGCGCAAGCGTCCCGATCTGCTGGCCTCGCGCTCCGCCTCCTTAGCCGACAGCCATAAAGAACAAAAAGACAAGGCCCATGATGACTAAAGAATACTCTAGCTTATCCGCAGACGATCTCGCTTCGCGCCTAATAATGATCGATCTGCCCTCCCCGGAGCTGTCTGACCGCGATCGCCAGCATCTCAGCGCCCATTCCTGGAACGGTGTTATTCTGTTCGCCAAAAACGTCGTCAGCGACCCGCAGGTGCGCGCGCTGGTATGTTCCATAAACGCTGCCGCCAAGGCTTCGCCGCTCATAGCCATAGACCAGGAAGGCGGCATTGTCAACAGGCTGCGCTTTCCCGAAATGAGCCTGTCTCCAGGTCTGATGGCCCTGGGTCACAGCGAAAACGAGGATGACGTATACACCGCCCACCGCATTATGGGCAGAGAGCTGCGCAGCTTCGGCATTCATATAGATTTCGCCCCCTGCCTGGACGTAAACAGCAACCCCGCCAATCCCATCATCGGCGTGCGCTCCTTCGGCTCAGACCCGCATAAAGGCGCGCGCTTGGGACGTCAGGCCATACGCGGCCTGCGCGACGGCGGCGTAGCGCCCACTGCCAAGCATTTTCCCGGCCACGGCAATACCAGCAGGGATTCGCATCTGGCGCTGCCGGTCATTAATTCCAGCCTGGAAGAGCTGGAAAGCACTGAGCTGGTGCCATTTAAGGCAGCTATCGAAGAAGGCGTCGAGGCGATCATGACGGCGCACATCGTCTTTCCCGCTCTGGATCCAGAAGTGCCCGCTACCCTATCCCGCGCCGTGCTAACCGGCATGCTGCGCGAAAAAATGGGATACCGGGGGCTGATCGTCACAGATTCCCTGTCCATGCGCTCCATAGCCGACCGCTGGGGCTTCGGCGAAGCCACTGTAAGGTCAGTAGAAGCTGGAGCCGATCTAGTGCTAGCCTTGGGCAGCTTCAGCCAGCAGGATGAAGCCCGCCAGGCTCTGGCCAGCGCCATCGAAAGCGGTAGGATAAGCCGCGAGCGCATAGGCGAATCTCTGCAAAGAATAGAGGCCCTTCAGGAACGCTACAGCGGGCTTCCTACGCCAGCTCCGGATTGGGATATAGAAGAGCACAGGCGCCAAATGCAGGACATAACCTCGCGCACTATTGCGGTTTTGCGCAATGACGAGCATAAACTGCCGCTCAGCCTGGGGAAGGAGGAAAAGCTGCTGGTTATAGCTCCCGACATGCTGCCCCAGAGTCCGCTGGGCGAGATGGAGCAGAGCGCCTCGTGGGCCGACATGATCCGCCCTTATTGGCAGAATGTCCAAGAGATAACCTTTGACCTGGCGACTTCCGGACCGGCCATAGGCGAACTGGGCAAACAGGCCGCGGGTGCTGACTGGGTACTGCTACTGCTATATGCCAGAGGGCGCATCTCCGACAGCCAGACCGATATCGCCAA